>CAZUGW010000012.1:5828-19747 GCA_964620055.1 uncultured bacterium | reverse complement strand
GCCGAAACGTGGCGGCCGGACTACACAGCCGATGACCTGGCCGCGGCAGCGAAGTGGGTGTTGGGAAGAGCGGGTGGCTGACCGAGGGCGCGTGCGAGCGACACTGATCATCATCAATCACAACGGGCGCCACTTGCTGGAGACTTCTCTTCCGGCGGCGGTGGCCGCGGCGCGGGCGGCCGGCGACCACGAGGTGATGGTGGCCGACGATGCCAGCACGGATGACAGCCTGGAGTTCGTCACCCGCGACTTCCCCGAGGTGCAATTCCTGGCCTTCCCGCGCGGGGGGTTCGGCCGCACCTGTAACCGCGCGGTGGAGGCGGCCGAGACCGAGGCCGCGGTCCTGCTGAACAACGACGTCGTGGTGACCGAGGATTTCCTACCTCCCTTGCTCGCCGACCTCGCCGACGAGTCTGTCTTCGCAGTGGGCTGCAAGTTCCTCAATCCCGATGGTTCGCTGACCCATGCGCTCGGAAACCGCGTCTCCGGCGAGTGGCGCCGCGGGCTGCTCTACCTCCACCACGAGACCGATCCTGAGAAGCTCACCGAGACCTGCCCGCAGCTCTACGCCAACGGCGGCGGCATGGCCTTCCGCCGTCGGGCGTGGGAAACCCTGGGTGGATTCGATGACCTCTACCTGCCCATCTATTGGGAGGACGCGGACCTTGGCTATCGCGCCTGGGGACGCGGCTGGCGGGTGCTGTACGAGCCGGCCAGCATCGTCTACCACGATCAGGGCAGCACCATGGGCCGACTCCAGCGGCCGCCGCAGGTCGAGCTGATCTCCGCGCGCAACGCGGTGTTGTTCACCTGGAAGAACCTGCTGGACCGCGGGCAATTCCGGCGCACGCTGGCGGCCCAGTCGCGCTGGGTGGCGGACGATGTCTTGGTGGGTGGTCTGCCGAACCGGATGCGCTCGCTGCTCGCGGCCACGAAGCGGTTAGCGCGGGCCGCGCGTTGCCGCGCGCGAGAGCTGCGCGAGCGCACGGTCTCTGACGAGGAGATCCTGAAGCGCGCGCGGGGGGAGAGCGCGCCCGGACACACCGTGCTTCTGCTCACCTTCGCCCGCCGGGGTGAAGAGCGCGCGATCCAATCAGCAATGGCCGCGCTCACCGCGCGCGTTCCCGGGGCGCGCGTGATCGCGGTCGGCACCCCGGTGTCGGCGCCGGTACTGCGCGCGCTCGGGATCGCCGATATACTGATCTATGGCGACGGCAGGTCCGCGCGACAGGTGATAGAGGAGGCGCAGCTCTTCATGCCGGAAACGGTGGGGATCGTGTACGACGATCCGCTCTTCCGCGCCCATCTGAAGCTCGAAGCGTTGGCCCTCCTGGTCGGGGCGAAGACTGTTTGGCGCTTCCGCCCCGAGGGTGAGGCAGTGCGCGTCGGTCGCTTCCGGTTGGCCCTGAGCGTGCTGGCAAAGGGCTTGCAGATGGTGTTCCGTCTCGGCGTGGGGAGGGCGGTGACTGCGCTCGCGTGCAGCTATCTCTGCTGGTACGGCCGTTCCCGAGGAGGGCGTGGTGCGAGTCGGACTTGACGCGCGAACCCTCGCGGCGCCCTACCGTTCCGGCGTCGAGCAATACGTGGTCAACCTCGTCACGGCGCTCTCCGTGCTCGAGGGCGCGCCGGATATCCTCGCCTACACCGACCAGCCCATTGAGGACGCCGACCTCGCCCGCGCCGCCTCCTCCGGGACCGTGCGGACGAAGCTCGTCAAAGCGCGCTGGGGCTGGCTCCGTGCAGCTTTGCCCTGGCAGATGCGCCGGGACCGCGTGACCGTCGCGCACTTCCCCAGCACCATTCTCCCGCCCCTTCTCCCCTGCCCCGCCGTGGTCACGGTGCACGACCTCGCCTGGCTGCGCTTCCCGGAGTCGTATCCGCCCGATGACCTCACCATGCAGTACGTCGCCCTGGAGTCCGCCAAGCGCGCCGCCCGCGTCATCGCGGTCTCCGAGGCCACCGCGCGCGATCTCGAGGAGGCGGGGGTGCCGGGGCGGTCCATCGTCGTGATTCCCCTCGGAGTCTCCGACCGCTTCCGTCCCGACGGCCCGCCCCTTGCCCCCGATGCCCTCCCCGGCGCTGACCGGATGCAGGAGGGCTACCTGCTCTACGTCGGCCGACTGCAGGAGCGTAAGAACCTACTCCGCGTACTGGAGGCGTACAAGCTCGTCCGCGAAACGCGCGACGCCCCACCGCTCGCGCTCGCCGGGACCGGTGACGCCTACGCGGTGCAATTGGCGGAGGAGGCGCGCCACCTGGGAATCGCGGAACACGTGGTCTTCACCGGCTACGTCCCCGACGCGCTCCTGCCGGCCCTGTACCGGAGCGCGACCGTGTTCCTCTATCTCTCGCTCTACGAGGGCTTCGGCCTGTCGGTGCTCGAGGCGATGGCCTCCGGCGTGCCGGTGGTCACCTCCAACGTCGGCGGCACGGCCGAGGTAGCGAGCGACGCCGCGATGGTGGTGAACCCGGAGAAGCCGGCGGAGATCGCCGACGCGGTCTCCCTCCTCCTCGGCGACGCGGACATCCGGGCCAGCTTCCGCGAGCGCGGCCTGGTCCGCGCCCGGCACTTCACCTGGGAGCGCACCGCCCGCGAGACGGCCGCCGTCTACCAGCATGTGGCAGAAGGCGGATAAACCGCGCGTTCCCGCAGCATCAGCTGTAACCTTTCCCCCATTCCCCCCGTATGGGATAGCAGCGGAGGAGAAAGCTGAATGGCTGAGGCGCAAGCCTCCCATGAGGAAACCGTGCTCATCAGCCGGTGTCTCGAAGGTGATCGTTCAGCTTTCGACACGCTGGTCGGAAACTGCTATCGGGGGATCTACAACATGCTCTATCAAATGACGGGAAGCAGAGAGGATGCCTCGGACCTGACCCAGGAGACGTTCGTCCGGGCCTACTCCCGCCTCGACTCCTTCGAGCTCGGCCGCCCTTTCCTGGCCTGGGTGCGCCGCATCGCCGCCAACATCTGCATTGACCATCAGCGCAAGCGCAAGACGCCCTCTTTCTCGCTCGACCAGGCGGCGGAGGCGGGCCAGGAGATCGCCGACACCAGCCCCGGTGTCTCGCCGGAGGCCGCCCTGGAGAGCGGCGATCAGGCGGTGCGAGTGATGGCCGCGGTGCAGCAACTCTCGGACAACCAGCGCACCGTGGTGGTGCTGCGGCACGTCGAGGGGATGACCCTGGAGGAGATCGCCCGCGCCCTGGGGATGCCTCTGGGCACGGTGAAGGTGAATCTGTTTCGCGCTCGCCAGAGAGTGCGCGAGCTGGTAGGTGAACTATGAGCGAGTTCAGGAACGGCTGCGGGAAGATCCGCGACCTGCTGGAGGGATATTTCGAGGGCGTCCTCCCCGAGGCGCAGGAGCGCCTGGTGGCCGAGCACCTGTGGCAGTGCCCGCGGTGCGCGGCGGAGTTGGCGCAGATCCAGCGGATGACGGTGGCGCTCGACGCGCTGCCCCAGGTAGAGCCCGCGCAGGAGTTGCTGGCGGCCATCTCCGCCCGCCTCGCCACCTTGCCGACGCCGGTGGAGCGCAAGGTATCCGCGGGCTGGGGGCGCGTCGGGCTGGTCGCCGCGGTCTCTATGGCGCTCACCGTGGTCGCGCTCTACGGACTCGGGTTGATCGCCCCGGCTTTGCTGGTCGGGGTGAAACCGGTGGCCACTTGGCTTGCCGGAACGCTGCACCACCTGTACGCGTGGGCCGACGCATGGCAGCGCGCGTGGGTCGCTGTGGGGACCGCCGCGCACGCCCTGTTCCCTGCGCTGCGGGCGCTGGCGATAGCCGCCGCCCCTGTCCTCCTCGGGTACGCCGCGGCGGAGGTAGCCTGCCTCGTCGCGGCCGCCTGGGTCATCCGCACCCGTCATCGCCGGGCCATGGTCCCGTCCCAAATGGGGACAAGGAGGTAGTAAGATGAGAGCGCTCAAGCCCGTCCTTATCATCAGCATCGTCGTCCTGCTCGCTCTGGCCGCGGCCACAGCCTTTGGCGTATCCGTTCAGGCCGCGAAGGTGGCCGCCCCGCCGTCCCAACCGGCCGCGCCCTCCGGCAACACCATTGACCTCGCCGGCCCGTGGAAATTCTCGACCGACCGGGAGGAGGGTGGCCAGGCCCTGGGCTGGCAGAAGCCGGATTTCGACGCCTCGAAATGGCGCGTGCTCAATGCCCCCGGCGCGTGGGAGGACCAGGGCATCACCGCTCCCAATCCGAACTGGCCTGACTGGCCTGAGAATGAAGCGGGGGGCGGGTACAACGGCTATGCCTGGTACCGCAAGACCGTCACGGTCCCCGCGGACTGGACGACCGGGACGATGACGCTGCGGATCGGCGCCATCCACGATTCCGACTGGACCTACGTCAACGGTGTCCAGGTCGGCATGACCACCGGCGAGGACGCCTACGAGAAACTCCGTGAATACACCGTGCCGCAGACCGTGCTGCGACCGGGACAGCCCAACGTCATCGCCGTCCGCGTGCTCGACATCGCGGGCGCGGGAGGTATCCATGAGGGGCCGGTGGAGCTGACGCGCGAAGCCGCTGGCGCTGAGGCCGCCACCGCGGGCGAGGCTGGTGGAGCGCCCGAGGAGAGAGCTTATGCCGAACACAGCAGCGGAATCACCAAGATCGGCGAGGGCGTTGAGGTGCCTGCCGGGATGCAGGTGGACGGAGACGTGCTCTCGGTCGGCGGGACGGTGACCATTGATGGGCACGTCACCGGAAGTGCGCAGGCGGTTGGCGGGTCTGTGATCGTCCATCCCGGCGGGCGGCTGGATGGGGATGCGGTCACGGTTGGCGGGCAAGTGATCCGCCAGGGAGACGCGGTGATTGGCGGCCAGACCGTCCAAAGCCCCCTGCCGGAGTTCCTGGCCGGTCGGCTACACCCATCGCGACCACGTGACTGGTGGCCGTTTGACTTCAGGGTCGGCTTCCTCTGGTGGCTGTTCCTCGGACTCTTCGCCGCGCTGGTCTTCCCTCGCCGCCTGGAGGTGATGGCCCGCGCCCTGCCGACCGCGCCGGGAACCACGGCCCTGCTCGGCGCCGCCGGTATCGCTCTGATCCCGGGGGTGATCATCGCTGACGCGCTGGTGGGCGCGTTCGTCATCGTGATCCTCGCACTCACCTTGGTGGGGATCATCGCCATCCCCGCGGCCGCGGTGGCCATGGCGGCCGTGATCGCAGCTCTGCCGTTGTGCGTCGCCTTCGGGGTCGTCGCGGTGTGGCTGAGCCTGGGGCGGGCCATCGTCGGCCGCTTGGACCGGCGGCAGACGCACACTGTCCCCGCCATGCTCGTCGGACTGCTCGCCATTTTGCTGCTCTGCCGTCTCCCGGTGTTCGGCGTGATGATCATGATCACGGTGGCGATCTTTGGCGCCGGCCTCGCTCTCGTGACCGGGCTCGGAACCAGCGAGCGCTGGATCTGGCAGAAGAGAGAGAGAGCAGCCGCGGCCCCCGAGCCGCCCGCGACCGAGCCCGCTCCGCCCGCGGAGGAGCCGGTCGTCCCGAGTGAGGAGGCCGTTTCTGCTGAAGAAGAGCCGGTCACGCCAACCGAAGAGCCCGCCCCTTCGGTCGAGGAGCGGGCCGCGCTTCCTGAGCCGACCAAGCCAGCCGAGGAGGGGGAGGGGGAAGCGGAGGAGCGGCCGGAGCCGCCGCCAGTGTAGACCGGCGCAGAGCACGCAACCCACAGGGCGGCCCGCCTCGGCGGGCCGCCCTCACTTCGTCCCCGATTCCTCCCCCAAGTGTGGAATAACCTCCCTCAGGAGCTTGGGCGAGCGCCTTGGGCCTTAGGCCATGCATGGGGGAGCTTCCTACGGAGTGACGCTGGGAGGGAACGGTGAGCGGGCAGCAGACGGTTCAGAGGGGCCGTCTCCTTGGGCAGTTCTTGCGCAAGTGGTTCTCTCGCGACACCTCGCCCTTTGATTTCGTCGCGCAGGCGGACAACCTCCGCCTCCAGGGAAAGCTAGAGGAAGCCGAGGCCGTCTGCGCGCAGGGCCTGGCGAGCTTTCCCACCTACGCTTCCGCACACGTTCTCATGGGCGACATCTTCCGCGACCGCGGGCTGATGGCGGCGGCCGAGGCGGAGTGGAAAGAGGCGCGCCGCCTCCACCCAGAGCACCCGCGCGCGAACTTGCGGCTGGCCCAGCTCCATCTCTCCCGCGGCGAGATCTCCCCCGCCATGGCCGCGCTCGAACTATCCCTGCTCTACTCCCCGGACTCGCTGGAGGCGAACTCGCTCCTCACCCAGGCGAAGGGCGCTGTGCCGCGTCGCGCTCCCGCGCCCCGCACGGCCTGGCTGACCCCGCCGCGGTTCGACGAACTCCTCTCTGCCGTCGGCGGCTGCCCCTCCGTGACGGCGACGGCGCTGGTCGCGCCGAACGGGGAAGTGGCGCGCGGCGAACTCGGCCGGACGCAGTCCGGCCTGGCGGCTACGTTGCTGCTGGAATCCCAGCACCTGCTGGAACGGATCGGCGCGGGGCCGCTACGGTCGGTCCTAATCCAGGGTAAGGAACGAGACCTCCAGTGCTTCGCGGTGGATGGCTTCGCCCTGCTCGCCCATTTGCAGCCCGGCACGCCGGTGGGGCTGGTGCGAACTGAGATTCAGAGAACCGTGGCGGCCCTGCGCCGTCGCTGGGACGATGGAGGCGCGAAAGATGCTCTCGCTCCCGCCGCCTAGCGCGCCGACCCTTGGGGAGGCGTTAGAGCGCCTGGCGAGCCAGCCCGGCATGGTGGGCGCGCTGGTCACCGCGCGGGACGGGCTGCCGGTAGCCGTGCGCATGGCGAGCGCAGAGGCTGGAGAGACTTGGTCGGCCGTGGCCGCGATGCTGGGGAACCTGGCCGGCCGACTGCTGGAAGAAGGCGGAGATGAGATGCAGACGGCAGTGTTCCACGCGGTCAACCATCAGTTCGTCGTGAGGCCGGTGGAGGTCGGATTCCTGCTCGCCGTTGCGCAGCCCAACGCGGGCGGAGCGGCCCTCTGCGACCGAGCGCGGGCGGCGGCGGACGAGGTCAACGCGGCGACGCGAGAGCTGATCGGAAGTTGCAAGGGCGGATGAAAGGGGACGGTATGTCTGAGATGTGGCAGGTCGCGGACCTGATAATCCGCGAAGAGGACCTGGTGATCCTGGACCGGGTGCTGCAGCGCACGCTGCGCCAATCGCTGGCGAAGTGCGTGCTGCTGATCAACCGCAATGACGGCAGCCTCATCACCTCCCAGGGGTTCTTGGCCGATCTGGACACGATCTCGCTCGGGGCCCTGGCCGCGGGGGCCTTCGCCTCCGCGCGGGAGATCGCGCGCCTGGTCGGGGAGCCAGAGTTCAGCGTGCTTTTTCACCAGGGCGAACGCGAGCACGTGCACGTGAACCTGGCCGGGCGCCACGGGCTGCTGATGACGCTGTTCGACGACCGCACTACGGTGGGATTAGTGCGCCTCTGCGCGCGCGAGGCCTGTGCGGAGATCGAGCGCGTCCTGGTCTAGACGAAGAGGCGATAGGCGAAGAGGTCCCTCTGGGATGGTGTTCCCATCCCAACGGGATGGCAGAGCCACAGAACGGCCGTTCGCCTCCTCGCCTATCGCCTCTTCGACTCTTCGCCCTAGGCGACGCTGATGGCTCCACTGGGGCAGCCATCGGCGGCCTCCTGGACGTCGGCCTCACTCACGCCGGCCGCGTCCTTCACGACGGCGACGTCGTTCTCGCCCATCTCGAACACGCTCGGACACACGTCCACACACGCCCCACAACCGCTGCACAGATCAGCATCCACGACGGCTTTCATGCTCCTACGCCTCCGAAGCGATTTCGTCGCGCTGGTGCGCGACAGAAGTGTAATTCGACGGGGAGAACGACGATTCCTGCAGGGAGTGCTGTACCAAGAGCTCGAGTTCGGCAGGAACGCTGCCCGCGCAGGCAGAAGTCCCTGCTCGCGGGGAAACACAGCACCTAAGGCGAGGAGGAAGCCGATGAAGAAGGGCCTCAATTATTGGTCGTTTCCGGGAGGGCTGGACGGCGCCAAAGACATCAAAGCGGCGTTACGAGAGACGAAGGAACTCGGGTTCGAGGGGCTGGAGATCTGCCTGTTCGACGGCGGGCCGCTCAGCTTCGACATGAGCGACGACGACGTGAAGGCCTTGCGCAAGGAGATCGAGGCGGCGGGCCTGCAGGCGGCCTCGGTGACCACGGGGCAGCTCTGGGCGACCCCGCTCACCGCCAGCGATCCGGCGGCGCGGGAGAAGGGCAAGCATGCGGTGAAGCAATGCCTGCGCGTCGCCAACGGCCTGGGCGCGACGGGCATTCTGGTCGTCCCCGGAGCGGTGGAGATCTTCTTCGACCTGTCCGCGGAGATCGTCCAGTACGACGTCGCCCTGGAGCGCGTCCGCGACGCGATGAAGGAGCTGGTCCCGGTCGCCGAGCAGAACAAAGTGGCCATCGGGATCGAGAACGTGTGGAACAAGCTGTTCCTCAGCCCGCTGGAACTGCGCGATTTCATTGACAGCTTCGGGAGCGAGTACCTGGGCGCGTTCTTCGACGTCGGCAATATCGTCCTCACCGGCTTCCCGGAGCAGTGGATTCGCATCCTCGGCAAGCGCATCAAGAAGGTGCACGTGAAGGACTTCCGCCGGCCGATCGGCACCATCGAGGGGTTCGTGGACCTGCTCGAGGGGAGCGTGAACTGGCCGGAGGTGATGAAGGCTCTGCGCGAGGTCGGCTACGACGACTTCCTGATCGCGGAGATGATCCCGTACTACACCCACGCGCCGGAGACGCGGCTGGCGAACACGAGCCTGGCGCTGGGGAAGATCATGAAGATGTAGGCAGCGAACCGCCGATCACGCGGACGACGCAGATTGGGGCGACCCGGCGGGTCGCCCCTACGTCTGGGGCTTGTCGGGCTGCCCGAAATCCACCTTCACCGGGCCGCGGGCGGCGTCTTCGATCTCGAAGTACTCTCTCAGGCGGAAGTTGCACATCCCGGCGATGATGCTGCTCGGGAAGGACTGAATCAGGTTGTGATACATCAGCACCGTGTCGTTGTAGAACTGCCGGGAGTAAGCTATCCTGCTCTCCGTACCGGATAGCTCTTCCTGGAGCTTCTGGAAGTTCTCCGTCGCGCGCAGTTCCGGGTAGGCCTCGGCGACCGCGAAGAGGCGCTTCAGGGCCGCCGCAATCATATTCTCGGCCTGGACTTGGTCCGGCACGGTGCTGGCATCAATCCCGGCCTGCCGCGCCTTGGTGACCTCCTCGAAGGTCTCGCGCTCGTGCGTAGCATACCCCTTCACCGTCTCCACGAGATTGGGGATCAGGTCATAGCGCCGGCGCAGTTCCACGCCGATTTGGGACCAGGCGTTATCTATGCGATTCCGCAGCGTGACCATGCGGTTGTAGGTGAAGATCATCCAGAAGATGACCAGCGCGACAAGGCCAATCGCCACTAACGAGACGGTATCCACAAGGCCCTCCGGAAACGGCGTGTTACCCTATGTTTCCACACGTGCAGCGATTCTACAACGGGAGGGCAGGGTTGTGCGCCGAGGGGATTTCCCTCGCGTGAAGAGACGCGGGGCGAGCCACCCCAGGGAGGTAGCTCGCCGCGCTCTCCGCGCGCGTCGTCAAACGACAGCTACTTGCCCTTGGCGGTGGTGGCGGCGGCTTTCTCGGACTTGGGCGCTCCGGCAGCGGGGGCTTTGCCGGACTTCGGGGCTTCAGCGGCGGGGGCGCGCGTAGCGCCCGGCGCGTTGCCGGCGCGGCGCGCGGCCATCTGCTCTTCTTTGTCGGCCATGCGGCCCGACTTCATGGCCGCGTTCGCGCGCTGCTGCAGGCCCTGCTTCTCCGCGGCTACCAACGCCTCATTCTTGTTGTACTGGTGCAGGAAGTACAGGGCCCCCACGATGAGGGCGAACACGACCACGGCGACAGCAAAGGCGGGACTCACGTTGCGTTTCATGTCGGCTCCTGGCCATCTGATGTGGAACACCTATACCCTATAGTCCACGTACTTTCCTCGGCAATCCGTGTACGTTTCTGCGAACACGGCCAGGTTGTGACTAGAAGGCGACATTCGCTCGCCTGAGCGCGCGCTCGCCGAAGCGATCGCGAATCCGCTCCACCGTCTCGGCCAGGCGTTCGCGGCGCGCTTCGTTTTCCAGAAACGGCAGCGGAAGCTGCCCGCCCCGTTCGTCCAGGGCCAGCCGCGCCGCATGGATTCGCACCCGGCGCACGATGCGATGGCCCAGCTTGACACGATCGAACAGAGCGCGCGCCACCTGGCAGAGGGCCTCGCTGGAGCGCGTGGGATGCTGGAGCGTTCGCCGCAGTTCGAGGCGCCGCAGGTCGCGAAACACGAGCTCGATTCGCACCTGTCGCGCGGCCTCACCGCGCCGACGGAGTTGTCGCGCCGCCTCCTCCGCCGCGACCCGCAGGGCGGCGCGAATCCGCGCCCGCTCCTCGGTCGGCGGATGCAACTCCACCTGGGCCGAAACGGATTCCTCCTCGCGGTTGTTCGCGGAGACCGGGCCGGGAACTGCCTCCGGGTCGCGCCCCTGGGCGATCTCCCACACCCGCCTCCCACGCGCACCCAGGGCCCGCCCCACCGCCTCCGCGGGCAGGGCCGCGAGGTCGCGCGCCAGCCTGATCCCCAGTTCGCCGAGCCAGCGCGCCCACTCCGCCTCCACCCCCGGCAGGGCCGCCACGGGCAGCCGCCCCACGAACCCAGCTACCTCCTTCGGCGCGAGCTCGATCACTTCACCCGGGCGCGCCTGGCGCGCCGCCAGACGCGCCGCCATCGCGTTCGGCCCGATCCCGAGGGCGGCCTCGAGACCCATTTCACCGCGCAGGCGATTGCGCAACTCTTGCGCCACGGACTTCGCCGGGCCGAAGAGCCGCTCAGTGCCGGTGAGGTCGAGCGCGACCTCACGCGTCTCGGAGTAGGCGCGGACGTGAGGGGTGTAGTCGCCGCAGACTTCGATGACCCGCTGCCAAAAATACTCGTACTTCTGCGGGTCGGGCGAGGCCACGCGCAGGTTGGGGCAGCGCTGCTGGGCCTCCCAACGCGAGGCCCCCGGCCGCACGCCGCGCCGCCGCGCCGCGGGCGAGACGCTGACCACGCGCTGGCCCGTCGGGTCGCACAAGGCCACCGGCCCGCGCCCGCGTTCCCGCGCCTCCACCGCCGCCCCCAGGCCGGGAACGATAACGTGTGCGAAGACTCGATTCGGCTCCGCCTTGCGCTCCATCACGTCGCTCACCGCCTCTTCGCCTCTTCGCCTTACCCGCTTACGTCTATCTTACCCAGATGCCAGCCCATCGTTTCGGAACGAAGGTACAGTTCGTAGAGATCGGCGCGATCCGTCACCGTGACCGCGAAGTGATACACCCGGCCCACGCCCTCGCTTGTCACCCAGCGATTCCTGATCTCCTCCACTTGATAGCGTCGCCCCTTCCAGGCGAACCACAGCGGCGCGACGCGCCCGCACCGGAAATGCGCGCATACCTGAATTGGCTCTCCGATCACCTCCAACATGGCCGCGCCTGCCGTTCTGAGACACTATAGCAAACTGATGTTTGCGTGTCAATGCCAAAGCCACAGGAATCTGCTACAATCCGCAGGTGTTCTCTGGGGGCAACTGAGGAGGCGAGGTGAGAGCTGAGGAGTTGCGCGTGATCGCGCCGGACCGAGACCGGCACAGCGAGGCGATCTATGACCTGACCGCGAAGGTCTTCCCGGACTTCGGATACTACGAGACCGTGAAGGCTTGCCGCGAGACGTACTTCGGCAACAGCCATTACGATTGGCAGGTCTCCCGCATCGGTCTGCTCGGCGAGCGGGTCGTCACCCACTACGGCGTATGGGATTACCAGATGCGGATCGGAATGGCGCGGGTGCGGGCCGGCGGTATCGGCGCGGTGGCGACGGATGGCGATCACCGCAAGCGAGGGCTAATGGATCGGACCGCGCAGACGGCGTTCGAGGCGATGCGCGCGGCGGGCTACGACCTCAGCGTCCTGTTCGGCATTGACGGCTTCTATGATCGCTACGGGTATGTGCGGGCGTGGTCTGACTTCAGCTTCCTGATCCGCGCGGGTGATCTTCCGAGGGAAAAGCCCGCCGCGCCCGTGCGCAGATTCCGGCCGGACCTCCGGCGCGCCGACCTGATCGCCCTCTACAACGCCCACCATGCGACGGCCACCGGCACGGCCGTGCGGCCCACCTATCGGCGCATGTACCCGTGGACCCAGGTGCCCGAGGGCTACGGGTGGAGCGAGGGCGGCCGACTCGCGGGGTACGTGCTGCTGAATCGAGACGGCGGCCGGCTCAAGTGCCTGGAGTGCTGCGGAGACACGGAACAGGCGTTGCGCGTGCTGGGCGTAGTGGCGCGGAAGTGGCAGTGCGACCAAATGCAGTTCGAGACCATCCCGTATCAGAGCGACCTGGCGAAGCGGCTGCGACGGGGGAACTGCCGGATCGAGACGCGCTACCGGCGCTGCGGCGGGACGATGGTGCGGATGCTCAACCTGCCGGCCGCGCTCACGAAGATGAGCGACGAGCTTTCCCGGCGGCTGCAGTCCTCCCCGCTCGCGAGTTGGCGAGGCGACCTGCTGCTCGCCGACTCTTGCGAACAGGCGATGCTGCGCGTTGGCAAGGGGCAGGTCAAAGTGATCGCGCCCGACGAGACGAAGCACGCGATCAAGGGCGGCGACGCGGTGGTGCAACTCCTGCTCGGTACGGACGAGCCGGGCGAGGTGATCGAGGCCGGGGGGATGCAACTTCGCGGCGAGGCGGGGAGATTGGCGGACGTGCTGTTCCCGGCGCAGTGGCCGCAGTTGAGTCAGATGGATAGGTATTGATCCGGAACCACAGATGAACACAGATAGACGCGGATGACCTTCCTCTCCACCCTCCTCACCTCCGGCTCCACGGCCGGTTCCATACTCATTCTGGGCCTAGTCGGGGCGATGGGGCTTGCCCTGGGGAGTGTGCGCGTGCGCGGGGTGGGGCTGGGGATCGCGGGGGTGTTGTTTTCAGGGATTCTGTTCGGGCACTACCGGGCGAACGTCGCACCGGAGGTGTTGGACTTCGCGCGCGATCTCGGCCTGGTGCTCTTCGTCTACTGCGTGGGGGTGCAGGTCGGACCGGGGTTCGCGGCCTCGCTGCGAGATAACGGACTGCCGCTGAATCTGATGGCGGCAGGAATCGTCGGGCTGGGTGCGGGGATGGCCGTGCTGATCAGCAAGTTCGCGCACATTCCCGCGGCGGTGGCGGTGGGCCTGTTCTCCGGGGCGACGACGAACACGCCCAGCCTCGGCGCGGCCCAGGCGGCCCTGCACGAACTGCCCGCCTACACCGAGGAACTGGGAAAACTGCCCGGCCTGGGCTACGCGGTGGCCTACCCCTTCGGCATCCTGGGCGTGATCCTGGCGATGCTGCTCATCCGCCGCTTGTTCCCTGCACACGACGACGCGCCCGCGCTCCCGCACGAGGAGGCAACGGAGGACTTCGAGGCCGCCGCGCCGGTGGCCGCGGGCAAGTCGGTGCAGGCCTTCCCGATCTTCCTCGGCCTCGCGCTGGGGATCCTCCTGGGCAGCGCGCCGATACACATCCGCGGCCTCCCCGCGCCACTGCGGCTGGGCCTGGCGGTGGGGCCGATGCTGGTGGCGATCGCGTTGAGCAGTCGCGAGCGCATCGGCTCGCTCACCTGGCGCATGCCGGAGGCGGCAAATCTGATGCTGCGAGAGGTGGGGATCGTGCTCTTCCTCGCCTGTGTGGGGGTGAAGGCCGGCGACAAGTTCGTGGAGACGCTGGTGCAGGGCGACGGCCTGCGCTGGATGGGGTACGCGGCGCTGATCACCTTCGTGCCGGTGATCCTGGCGTCACTGGTGGGAAGGTACGCGCTGGGATTGCGCTATCACTTCCTGTGCGGCATCCTCGCCGGCAGCATG
>CAZUGW010000012.1:0-5818 GCA_964620055.1 uncultured bacterium | reverse complement strand
AGCATGACCGACCCTCCCGCCCTCGCCTTGGCCTCTTCGCGCACCGAGAGCCGCGACCCGATTGTGGCCTACGCGACGGTATACCCGACGACACAATTGGTGCGAGCCTTGGCGGCGCAGTTGATCGTGCTCTTGTTCGTCACGCGGTGATCGGGTATCTCCCCCACCGCATCGTCGCCTCGATCATCGCCCGGTAGTTCGCCAGCGGCACGTACGTCGCAATCGAATTGCTGCTCCCCAGGCAATACCCGCCGCCGGGCGCGAGCTCGCGAATCCGCTGCTTCACCTCCGCCTCCACCTCCTCCGGCGTGCCAAGGGTGAGGGTGTGTCCCAGGTCTATGTTGCCGATCAACGCGAGGTGCTTCCCCCATTGCCTCTTCACCTCCACGATGTCCATCGCCTTTGGCTCGATGGGCTGCAGCGCGGAGATGCCGCACTCCACGAGATCGGGGATGACCTCCCAGAACTTCCCGTCATTGTGGTAGATCAGCGGCAGGCCGCGGCTCGCGGCCACCTCCCCGTACTTTCGGAACCACGGGAAGAGCACGCGGCGGTAGAACGCGGGCGAGAAGAAGAACCCGTCGGCGTGCGCGATGTCATCGGCCAGCCAGAGGGCGGAGACGCCGGGGATGGCCGCCGCGGTTTTGAACACCTCGAAGAGGAACGTGCCCACGTGCTCCACCACCGCCTCCACCAGACCGGGGTCATCGTGGAGCGCGTAGGCCATCCCCTCGAAGCCCATGAGCTGACGACTGGTCTCGAGAATCCCCCACGTGCCGGAAGTGAGTCCCATTCCTTCCGGCAGGAGCGACAGCGCCTCGTGAATGTGCTCGAACTGCGCCTGCGACGGGTCGGGCCACGGATAGCGCGCCACGTCCTCCCGCGTGCGGATCACGCCCTGGTGCTCCTCCATCCAGGCCTTGTCCACCGGGGCCTCGGAGTACCGACTGTAATCCCCCTGGGTGACGTGCCAGCCCTCCGGGAACAGATGCAGGTACCACGGCGCGAGGTGGAGGTAGTCGTATCCCGCGGCCGCCCAGAACTCTACATCAGCCGCCACGTCGTAATCCTCCACGCCCAGCAACGAGTTGCCCACGTGTCGGCCGAGAAATGCCTCCTTCACCGGCTGGTCCATCAGAAACTCGGAGAGCGGGACGCAATCCGGCTCCTCGCGGCGGAGCGCGGTGAGGAAGCGGGTGATGTCGGGCTTGCGGTCGGGCATGGGAGTAGGGCCTCCAGTGGCCCGGCCTATTCGCCGCGGGCGATCAGCTTCCCTGGGAGAAGTCCCGGCGAGTCGCGGCTACTGCGCGCCTCTGCCCCAGGTCTCCTGCAAATGCCCGACATACCCCACCACTCTGTCCGGCTCAGGCGGGCGCGTCAGGCACACGGCGGCTCCGGCATGCCAGGCCGCGAACACATCGCGCTCGTTGTCGGGGTCCACGACGGCGCAGATCGGCACGTTCTTGAGCCCCCAGGGATCCGTCTGCACCAGGGCCATCACCTCCAGCCAGTGCGGCGCGACGCAATGCTTGTCCAGGATCAGGCACTGACCCCGTCGGTCGCGGACCGCCGTGATCGCCTCCTCGCCCGTGGGCAGAACGAGCACCTCGTACCCCGCGGCAGTCAGCCCCTCGCGCAGAGATGCTTGCACCCCCGGATCGGGTTCCACGAGAAGGATGGTGCGCAGTTCCCAGGGTTCCTGTGAAGCGGTCATGGTGAGCATCTCCTTTCGTAATTGCTCCCGCGCGCGGTGGAGGCGGCTCTTGACCGCGCTGGGCGAGAGGGCGAGGGCTTCGGCGGCCTCCGACAGGCTGAACTCGGACCCATACACGAGGTCAACGAGCTTGCGGTTCGTGGGACTCAGCGCTGCCAGCGCCTCCTCCAGCCCGAGCGGGACAGTGGGTTCGGTGGCCTCGGCCACCGTCTCGACGACCTCGCTCGCCACCTCCTCCGGCCGCGCGCGCACGCGGCGCAGGTGCATGCGGCAGACGTTGGCGGCGATCTGACTCAGCCACGACCGGAAGTGCTCGGGATCGCGCAACTGCGCCAGATCGCGGAAGGCCAGGAAGAGCGCCTCCTGCGCCAGGTCCTCCGCTGTGTTCGGGTCGCGAACCTGCCGGTAGCAGAGCGCGAGCAGCCACGGGCGGCAGTTCTCGGTGAGAACGCCGAACGCGTCTCGATCGCCATGGGCGGCGCGCAACACGAGTTGCCTCTCGTCCTTCACGGGCGACGGCCTCCAGAGTGATAGGTGCGCCAGCGGCGGCGTTGGTTTCGCGGGCGCGCGACAGTCACGTGGAAGTGGGGCACGAGTCCAGGTACTTGTCTACTGACGCCTGATACACCTCGTGCAACCTGATCCGGTCCGGCGCCAGGAGGGGTTCGATGAGCTGCCGCGCGGCGGCCGAGTCCATCCCGAACACGTGTCGCAGCACGCCGTAGGCCATCACCGGCGACCGACAGACGCCGGCCATGCAGTGGACCAGGAGCTTCGCGTTGGGATTGCGCACCGCGTCTTCGGCGAAGCGCAACGCACCCGCGATCAGCTCTGGATCCCACGGCCGGGCGTCGTCGGTCCGGTTGATGCGGTAGACGGTGATGTGGAAATCAGTCGCCCAGTCCAATTCAGCCCTGGGATCCGTCTCCCAGCATCGGTCGTCGTCCGAGAAGAAGGCGATGATATGCGTGACGCCGGCCTCCGACACCTGGCGCATGTCGTGGTAGTAGCGGAGGCAGCCGCTCAACGCGAGGCGCGGCGTGAGCCAGTGCAGTCGCATCATCGAACTCCGTTGGCTAGGCGGCGACGGCCGACAGCTTCTCGCCCTTGATCCCGACGGTGACGACCTCGAGCGGAATCTCCTTGCCCGACGCCGCCAGCGCCTCCTGGGCCACCCGCACCAGCCCCCGGCAACACGGCACCTCCATGATCGCCACGGTCAGGCTGCGGATATCGGACTGGGTGAGAATGGTGGTCAGTTTGTCAACATACGACTGCGTATCGTCGAGCTTCGGGCAACCGATCGCGACGGCCCTGCCCGCGAGCAGGTCGGAGTGGTAGTCGGCGTAGGCGTAGGGAACGCAGTCCGCGGTAAGCAGCAGATCAGCCCCCTGGAAGTACGGTGCGGTGGGCGGGACGAGGGTGAGTTGGACAGGCCACTGGCGGAGGGCGGAAGGCTGGGCCGCCACCTCCGCGGTCGCGGCCGGGGCGAAACTGCGAACCGCCGCGCCCGGGCAGCCCGCGTGCGCGTGGGCCGGAGCGTGATCGTCCGCGTGGGCGTAGGCCGCGGCCGGATCGCGGCCGAGGGACCGGAGGTGATCCGCGGTGGCGTCGGCGTCGTACGCGTCAGCGACGCGCGGCTCGATGAGGATCGCACCCTGCGGGCATTCGCCCAGGCACGCACCGAGGCCGTCGCAGTACTGCTCCTTCACCAGCTTCGCCACCCCGTCCACGAGTTGGATCGCGCCCTCGGCGCAGGCCGTGACACACTGCCCGCACCCGTTGCACTTCTCCTCGTCAATATGGATGATGCTCCGCACCGTCTTCGTGGCCATGTCGTTTCTCCTCTGATTCCGTCCTGATCAGAGGATACCCCAGGCCTGGTACGAGGCGGATTGACCTAGGTCAAGGCCGCGTCGGGGCGTGACTCGCCCGTGTCCTGGCCATCACTTCCTTCGCCAGCTTCACCGCGGCCGCCACTTGCGTCCCGCCCTTGCTGCGGCTGGACTCGAAGTCGGACAGACCGAACCACCAGTCCAGGAAGGACTGGAAGGTCTCGTACTCCTCCTGGGTGATGCGGCCGTCGTTGAGCGCGGTGATGCCGAAGAAGAAGCCGTCGAAGTAGAGATCGTCCACGATCAGCACGGACACCACCGGGTCCTCGGCGCTGGAGCGCATGACGAAGCTGGCCATTTGCTGCCGGGTCACCGGGTCGTCCGGGCGGTACGTCCCGTCAAAGAACCCGCTGACCACGCCGTACTCCACCGCGTAGCCGATGTCCTCGTTATGCGGCGAGTCGGGATTGACGTCCAGGAAATAGAACGATCCCGGGTGATGGACGAAGATCACCTGGGCCATCGCCGCGTAGAGCGCGGCGCCCGCAAACCCCAGCACCACCGTCATGGCCGCAGCCAGAATCTTGCGTCGCATCTCGAGCCTCCCTTGCGCCACGGGAGGAGAAGTGCGTCTCGCTAGGAGGTCTCCTCCCCGGCGAGTATCTGTACGCGCTTCCGATCGAGCGCGGCGAGCAACTTCTCATACGAATCCCCGAAGAGCCGCAGGCCGTCGGTCTGCAACTCCTCCCCTACTTCGAGCAGGTTGATGCCGAGCGCAGCCAGGCGCTGCAGATCGGCCTCGGCCTCCTCCACGCCTTGCTGCAGCGTGGGCACGGCCCGACCGTGATCCCGGAACGCGATGAGCGTTTCCATCGGCATCGTGTTCACCGTCTCGGGGCCGATCAGGTTGTCCACGTACATGGTGTCGGGATAGACCGGGTTCTTGGTGCTCGTGCTGGCCCAGAGGCAGCGCTGCACGCGCGCACCGTTACGGTGCAGATCGGCGAAATGCTCGCCGTGGAAGATCTCCTGGAAACGCCGATAGGCCAGTCTCGCGTTGGCGACGGCGGTCTTGCCCAGCAGCCCCAGCGCCTCCGGGGTGCCGATCGCCTTGAGCCTGGTGTCCACCTTGGTGTCCACGCGGCTCACGAAAAAGGAGGCGACGGAGGCGATCCGGCTCGGGTCGCTCAACCGCGACACGGCGCGAACGTAGGCCTCGGCGACGGCCTCGTAGTGGGCGAGCGAGAACATCAACGTGATGTTGATATTGATCCCTTCGGCTAGACAGGTCTCGACGGCGGGCATCCCCTCCGGGGTGCCGGGGATCTTCACGAGGATATTGGGGCGATCCACCGCGTTCCAGAGATGGCGCACCTCCGCCAGGGTCGCCTCGGTGTCGTGCGCGACGGGCGGCGAGACCTCGATGCTCACATATCCGTCTAACCCGCTGCTCTCCTCGTACACCGGTCGCAGCACCTCCGCGGCCATCTGGATGTCGGTGATGACGACACGCTCGTAGAGATCGGTGATGCTGATGTTCGGGTCGTGCATCACGATCTCACGCACCTGCTCATCGTAGTCGCTTCCCGCGCTCACGGCCTTCTCGAAGATGGTGGGATTGCTGGTCATCCCGCGCAGGCCGTCCTCCGCGATCAAGCGCTGCAGCTCACCGCTCGTCATCATGCTGCGGCGAATGGAGTCCAGCCAGACGGACTGACCGTGCTGCTCGAGTTCCAGTAACGGGTTCACGGACGATCTCCTCTTTGCGCTCCTACGGCGCAGGTGTAGTGCGACTCGATGGCCTGGACCTTCTTCAGGCGGCGCGCGTGGCGCTCCTCGCCCGAGAAGTCCGCATCGAGAAAGGCGGTGGCCAGTTCCTTCGCCAACTCCGCGCCGATCACGCGTGACCCGAGCACCAGTACATTCATGTTATCGTGCTCGACGCCTTGGTGAGCGGAATACGTGTCATGCGCCAGCCCGGCGCGGATGCCGGGGTGCTTGTTCGCCGCCACCGAGGCGCCGATGCCGCTGCCGCAGATCAGAATCCCCCGCGCCGCGTGGCCGTTCGCCACCGAATCCGCCAGGGCCTCCGCGAAATCCGGGTAATCGTCATCGGGATCGAGCAGGTAGCACCCCAGGTCGTGCACCTCGAAGCCCTCTCGCTGCAGGTGCGCGCTCAGGACGCGTTTCAACTCATATCCCGCATGATCAGCGGCGATGGCGACCTTCACGGCGATCTCCTCACCTCTCTATGTCCCGCAGGGTTACA
>CAZUGW010000011.1:0-19971 GCA_964620055.1 uncultured bacterium | reverse complement strand
GAGGTGTTATTGTGCGTAGGCCGCTGGATCGCCCCGAACTGGATCTCATAAGTGGCCTGTGGAGCAAGCACATCTACGGGGAAGGCGACCTTGAGCAGCGTCTTGCGCTCGTGCCAGTCCACGTGGGTGACGAAGTCCACGCGGCGGGAGTGCGCGTAGAGCTGCACGTCTTGCACGAGTGTTGACTTCTCGGCCTTCCGGCGAAAGCGCAGTGTCGCGCGGACGGGACCGGCCTCCACCACCTCCACAGACTCCGCGTCCGGAACCTCCCACTGCTGGTCCTCGAACCACGGGTCAATGTCCCAGGCGTCGTAGGTGATGGGGCGGTCATCGAAAAGCTGGAGCAGGTTGCCCTTCTCGCCGGGGGCGAGGGCCTCGCGCTGGGCGTCCTTGTCGAATACCCCCACGAGCCGGCCGCCCGGATCGAAGGTAAGCTTGAGATAGCGATTCTCAAGCACAAGACCGGAAGCGGTGGCGGCAGGAAGCTGCGGCGGCAGCGCGAAGGGCACCAGGTGGTACGCCGCATGCCCGTAGCCTGGAACGCGTGCACTGAAGAGCAGCGTCACCTCATCGCCATCGCGCGCGACGACCTGACAGGGAACGACCTCGCTGGAGGGGGCGGCGGCATGGAAGGCGTCGCCCGCGAGCTTCATCGTGACCTCGACCAGGTCGCGGCGCTCCCAGCCCAGCGTGTTGACGACGACGACCGGGATCCCCGGGCCGCGGGTGTCGGCCCATTCGGCAAGGGCGGCGAGCATCTCGTCCCGGATCGCCCCGGCCTTGGCGAGCATCCAAGCATAATCCGCCTCGGCCTCGACGTACACCTGATTCACGGAGCTGCCCGGCAGAATGTCGTGGAACTGGTAGCAGAGGAGGTTCTCCCACATCTCCTGCAAGGCCTCGGAGGGGTACGGCGCGCCGGTGCGGACCGCGGCGAGGGCGCTGAGTTGCTCGACGTCACGCAGGGCCAGCTCCAGCTTGCGATTGCCGCGCTTGGTGCGGGCCTGGGTGGTCTGGCAGGCGCGGTGTAGCTCAAGGTAGAGCTCGCTGTTCCAGGTGGGGACCTGCGCGGTCTCCTGCGACACCGTGGCGAAGAACTCATCCGTGCGGCCGAAATGGCACTTGGGCACGCCCGGCATGTGGGTGAGGCGGCGGCCGCGCTCGATCATATCCGCGGTCGGGCCGCCCCCGCCGTCGCCATAGCCGAAGGAGTGGAGGTAGTTGTCCACGCGGTCGCGCTCGGGGAACTCGCGCCAGAACTGGGTCAGTTCTTTGGGGATGACCTCGCCGTTATAGGTGCCGGTGGCATGGAAGGCGAGCAGCTTGGTGCCGTCTATCCCCTGCCACCAGAACAGCCCACAGGGGAAGGTGTTGTACTGGTTCCAACTGATCTTGGTGGAGAAGAAGTACTTCATCCCGCAGTGGGCAAGAATCTGCGGCAGCGACCAGGAGTAGCCGAAGGCGTCCGGCCACCAACCCACCGCGGTGTCCAGGCCGAACTCCTGGCGGTAGAACCGCTTGCCGTAGAGGAGTTGGCGGAGGAGGGCCTCGCCGCCGGACATGTTGCAGTCGCACTCCACCCAGGCGCCGCCTATCAGCTCCCACTGGCCGGAGGCGATGCGCTGCTTGATGCGTGCATAGACTTCCGGGAAGAGGCGCTGCGTGAACTTGTAGAGCTGTGGCTGGCTCTGGCTGAAGCGGAAGTCGGGATAGCGCTCCATCAGCCCAAGGACGTTGGAGAAGGTGCGGCCGCACTTGCGATGCGTCTCCGCGAGCGGCCACAGCCAGGCCGTGTCAATGTGGGCGTGGCCGACGAGGGTGATGTTCCCCGGCCCGCCGGGACCGATCTTGGGGAGGCCGCTCTCGATCTGGCGCGCGGCGGCGCTGACCTGAGCGAGGAATTCACCAGTGCCAGCCTTCTGCAATTCGACGCCCTTGAGCGCGTCGTCGAGCAGGCGGATGAGGCGCATGCGCTCGGTGCCGCCCTGGGGGAGGGTGAAGGCCGCTTCCATGGTCAGGCGCGCCCAGTACATGAAATCGCGCACCGGTTCGCAGGGGATCACCAGCTTGGCGCGGCTGAAGGTCTCGGTGCGCACGAACTGGTAGTGCGTCCACCACCGCGCCGCCTCCAGCGCCAACTCGTAGCGCTCCCTAGGCCGCGCGGCCTCGGCCAGCAGAATCTCGTGGCGGTGAGGGCTGACGCTCTCGCGCAGCTCGCCGTTCACGAATACCTGAGACTCGCCGCCGAGGCGGGGGCTGGGGAAAAGCGGCCCGCCACTCCAACCCTCGGGGACGACAGCGGTGGCGAGGAACCAGGTGGAGTCGGCCTCAGGACGCCACACCTCCTCGGGCGCGATAGCGCCCCAGGTGTCGTCCACCGCGGGGATTCCGGCGTCGAGGTAGCGCGCGGCGGTCTGCTTGCGCCACGGGCCGATCTCGGCCTCGCGGGCAAGGCCGAACTCCTCCACGCGGTTCAACCTGGCGGCGACTTTGCTTTCGATAAGTTCGATCTCGGTCACAGCGGCCTCCGATGACAGTGGGTACGGCGGCGCGACTTCCACACAACGCGACGCAGCCCCTTTCCAGTCCGACAGGAGGCAAGCATCGGTTCGGAGAAGAACATGAAGAAGGAGAAACAGCATGGCAGAGAATTTGCACGACGCGATAGCCGCGGGCCGGGTGACCATCGGGAGTTGGCTGACCATTCCGCACCCGGGGATGGCCGAGGTGATGGCCGCCTCCGGGTTGGATTGGCTGGTGCTCGACCTGGAGCACGGAGGATATGACATCGAGGCCGCGACCGGCTTGATGCGCGGCATGACGGCGACGCGACCGGCGTGCCGGGCCTTCGCGCGGGTGACGGAAAACGATACGCTGGCGATTCGCCGCGCGCTGGACGCGGGGGCCTACGGGGTGATCGTCCCCCTGGTGAACACCCGGGAAGGCGCGGAGCGGGCGGTGGCCGCGGCGCATTACCCGCCGCGGGGAGTGCGTGGGTATGGATTCACGCGCGCCAATCTGTATGGCACGGAGTTCGCGCCCCACCTGGAATGGGCGGAGCGCGAGCACACCGTGGTGGTGCAGATCGAGCACTACGAGGCGGTGGAGCACATTGACGAGATCGTGGCGGTCACGGGCGTGGACTGCGCCTTCGTCGGGCCGTGGGACCTGTCGGGTTCGATGGGAATCCCGGGTCAACTCGATCACCCCCGGGTGAAGGCGGCCCTGGAGCGCGTGGTGGCGTGTTGCCGGGAACACGGCAAGGCGGCCGGGATGCTGATCACATTCCCGACGGCCGAGGCCATCGCCGAGGCGGTGAGACAGGGCTTCACGTTCCTGGCGTTGGGAGTGGACGCGCTGGTGCGGGCGCTGGGCTACCGAGAGATCGTGGGGACGGCGCGGCGCGCCGCGGGCGAGGACGAATAGCCTCGGCCGCGCGTCTAATGGTCGGTCCGACCCGCCGATGACAAGGGCGACGGGTTGGGGTATCATCTTGCGTGACTTCGAGGAGAGGATGAGATGGCCCAGCAGATACCTGTAATCACCGAATTGAATCTGTACGTGGACGATGCGGCCTTGGAGCTGATCCCGCGGCGGGAGGCGATGCGGCTGCAAGTGCTGCCGATCCAGCTCGTGGGCAATCAGCTCATGGTGGCGATGGTGCAACCCGATGACTTGCTCAAACTGGACGAACTGCGCCGGATCACGGGTCGGGACATCCGGCCGGCGCGCGCCGATCTGCGGGTGATAGACCGCGGCATCGGGCGGTTCTACGGGGAGAAGGACGAGTTGGAGACGGCGCAGGCCCTGGTGGAGCCGGGGTTGGTGGTGCAGGCCGACGTGCGGGGGGGCGCGGCGCTGGGGCTGGGGGGAGAGGACGCCCCCGCGGTGGCCCTGGTGAACGAGTTGGTCGAGGCCGCGATCATGGCGCGCGCCAGCGACATCCACCTCGAGCCAGGCGTGAACCGCTTGCAGGTCCGCCTGCGCGTGGACGGCGTGCTCTTCGACCATCAGGGGTATCCGCTGGACCTGCACCAGGCCGTGGTGTCGCGCATCAAGATCATGGGCGGCCTGGACATCGCCGAGCGCCGACTGCCGCAGGACGGTCGGTTCGACGCCCGCCTGCGTGGGCGAGTGTTCGACATTCGCGTTTCCACTGTGCCCGCAATCACCGGCGAGACGCTGGTACTGCGGTTGCTACCAAAGACTGCTACCGGTTTGAAGTTAAGCGAGCTTGGGTTCAGCGCCGACCACCTGGTGCAGATGGAAGACATCGTGAAGCGGCCGCACGGCATGATCTTCGCCACCGGTCCGACCGGCTCGGGCAAGACCACGACGCTGTACGCCATCCTCTCCCGGCTCGACCGGGTGGGCAAGAACGTGATCACCATCGAGGACCCGGTGGAGTACCAGCTCACACGCGCCACGCAGATTCAGGTGCACGATCGCGTCGGCCTGGACTTCGCGGCGGGGCTGCGCTCCATCCTCCGCCAGGACCCGGATGTGATCATGGTGGGCGAGATTCGCGACCTCGAGTCGCTGCGCATGGCCATTCAGTCCGCGCTCACCGGTCACCTGGTGCTGACCACGGTGCACTGCAACGACGCGGCGAGCGGGGCCTCGCGGTTGGTGGACATGGGGGCGGAGCCGTTCCTGGTGGCCTCCGCCGCCAGCGTGTTCCTCTCGCAGCGACTGGTGCGGAGGATCTGCGAGCAGTGCCGGGCGGAAGTGCAGCCGAAGCAGGAGGAGTTGGATACGCTGGGGATTGACGGCGGGACGTTCTACCGCGGCAAGGGGTGCGATCACTGCCGCGGCACGGGGTACTACAGCCGCATCAGCGTGTTCGAGATTCTGGTCGTGAACGATGCCGTCTCGGCCGCGATCACGCGCAAGGAGACGGCCACCGAGATTCGCCACCTCGCCCGCAGCCTGGGGATGGCCAGCCTCAAGGACGATGCCGTCTCCAAGGCCCGCGAGGGGATGACGACGTTGGAGGAGGTGGGGCGCGCGGTGTGGGCGGGGGAGAACAACTGAGGTCAAGGGGATCGGGAATAGGGAACGGCGCGGGTAGGAGGGAAGGTGCGTAAGGTAGCTGGTTTGAGGGCGAGGGTATTGACGTCCGTTGCCGCGGATGAGGTGACGGCGGAATTGTACGCGCGGGGGGCGGACGCGGAGGCGGTGCGGTTGATTGTAGACCGCGGTCTGGGGCGCGCGATGCTGGTGGGGCCGCTGCCGCTGGCCGAGGCGCAAGCGCTCCGCCAGACCGCCAGTGAGGCCGGCGCGATGGCCGTGCTCACACGTCCCGCCGGCCGGCAGGACCCCGAGCGGGCCGAAGTGGTGGTGATGGCGCCGGGGAAGACGCTCGCGGCCGTCGCCGCCCACCTGGGCGGCGAGGTGGGAGCGCGCATGTCCACGGCCTTGGCCGGATTCACCGAACCTCGCGCGCGGGTGCTGCGGTGCCGCGACCGCGAGGTCGCGCTGGGCGAGAAGACGTTGGTGATGGGGATCGTGAACGTGACGCCGGACTCGTTCTCAGGCGACGGGCTGGGCAGTGACACCGCGGCCGCCATCGCGCAAGGCAGACGGATGGTGGAGGAGGGGGCGGACGTGCTCGACATCGGCGGCGAGTCCACCCGCCCTGGGGCCGAGCCGGTGAGCCTGGAGGAGGAGCTGGCGCGCGTCCTGCCGGTGGTGGAGGTGCTGGCGGCGGAGACGGGGGCGCTGATCTCTGTAGATACCTACAAGTCCGCCGTCGCACGGGAGGCCCTGGCGAAAGGCGCGCAGATCGTGAACGATATCAGCGGCCTGCGCTTCGACGAGGCGATGGCGAAGACCGCGGCCGAGTTCGGCGCGGCGGTGATCGTGATGCACATTCAGGGCACGCCGCGGGATATGCAGGAGAAGCCCAAGTACGACGACTTGATCGGAGAGATCAGCGACTACCTCGCGGAGGGTATCGCAATCGCGGAAGCCGCCGACCTCGGCCGCGACCAGGTCGTCGTTGACCCCGGCTTCGGGTTCGGGAAGACGACGGAGCACAACCTGGAACTGATGCGTCGCCTGGGCGAGTTCCGCAACCTCGGCTGCCCGGTGATGATTGGTCCCTCGCGCAAACGTACGATAGGCGAACTGCTCGGCGGCGCTCCGCCGGAGCAGCGTCTAGAGGGGACGGCCGCGATGGTGGTCCTGGCCATCGCCGGAGGCGCGGATGTCGTGCGCGTGCATGATGTGAAGGAGATGGTGCGTGTGGCGCGGGTGGCCGACGCGGTGGTGCGGGTGAAGCACGCCCCGCCGCCGGGCAGCGAGCATAAGTGGGCGCATCAGAGGGGATAGGGTCTAGGGGCTAGGGTTTAGGGTCTAGGGGATAGGAACGGATTCATGGCTCGGGTGGCATATCTGGCGTTGGGGACGAATCTGGGGGATCGCGTAGCGCACTTGCGCGAGGCGATCGCGCGTCTCGACGCGGCGGAGGGGGTGCGGGTACTGCGCGAGTCCCGCGTCTATGAGACAGAACCGGTAGGCGTGACCGATCAGCCCAAGTTCCTGAATATGGTGGTGGAGGTGGAACTGGCGGAGGAGGTGACACCTCGCGATCTGCTCGCGTTGGCAAAGCGCATTGAGGCCGAGATGGGGCGGAAGCAGGGGGAGCGGTGGGGGCCGCGGGAGATTGACATTGATATCTTGTTAGTCGGCGAGGAGCGGATCAGCGAGCCGGGCCTGGAGATTCCCCACCCGCAGATGTGGGCGCGGGCGTTCGTGATGGTCCCGCTGGCCGATCTGGTCCCGGAGATGCGGACGCCGAGCGGGGAGACGGTGGGGGAGGTGGCCGCAAGGTTACAGCAAGCGCAGGGCATTCATGCGCACCTATGAATACCAAGCTAAGACGCAGCGCGGCGCCCTTGAGCAAGGGACGCTCGAGGCCGAGGACGTGGCCGCGGTGCAGCGCGAGCTGACCGCGAAGGGGTGCATCGCGCTGAGGATTCGCGAGGCCAAGCCCGGCGCGAAGACCTGGCAGGCCCTAGACCGCCAGGTGCTGGCCCCGACCTTCTATCCCGCGAGCGCGAAGTCGCTCTCCATCTTCTTCTCCTCCATGCGGGTGATGTTCTCGGCCGGGATCAATGTGATGGACATGGGGCACACGCTGGCTGAGCAGACCATGCACCCCATGCTCAAGCAGGCCGCGCTGGACATCGCGGAGGCGGCGCGGGACGGCCGGCCCATGTCCAGCGTGCTCCGCAAGTACCCCGCGTGCTTCGACGCCGCCTCGGTCGCGATGATCGAGGCCGGCGAGCAGTCGGGCAACCTGGAGAAGGTGGCGCAGGCCCTCACGCAATACTACGACCGGATCTTCGAGTTGCAGCAGATGTACCGCTGGCAGACGTTCTATCCGAAGATTCTGCTTATCGCCATTCTCATTCTCCCGAACATCGTCACGCTGATCTTTGGCGGCGTCCGCGCGTGGTTGAGCCTGGTACTGGGCGCGGGCGTCCCGATTATCATTGCCATCGCCGCGCTGTGGTATGGTTATCGCGTCGCCCGGCGCATCAAGACTTTCCGCGAGTTCATGGACCTGGTGAAGCTCTCGGTCCCGTGGTTCGGCAGTCTGGCGCGTCGGCAGGCGACGGCGCGGTGGGCGCGGGCCTTCGCGATGTTGATGCAGGCCGGCGTGCCCATTCACCAGGCGCTGATCGCCTCGGCCGCGACGTGCGGGAATGCAGAACTGGAGTTCAACCTGGTGCATGCCGCGCACGGGGTGCAGCAGGGGCGACGGCTCACCGAGGTGCTGGCCGGTATCCGCCAGATCCCGCGCATGATGAAGGACATGATCTACACGGCTGAGAAGGCCGGTGCCGTGGAACAGGCGCTGGACAAGGTGGCGGACTACTACGAATCCGAGACCGAGGTCGGCGGCAAGCAGACCGCGCTAACCGTCGGCGTGCTCCTGTTGGTGATCGCGGGGATCATCGTCGGCTCCATCGTGATCAAGTTCTACGGCAGTTACTTCGCCAATCTCACCCACCTCATGGATTCACCGTAATGGCCGCGACAGAGATCGTCACTGCCATCGCCGAGGTCCGCGCGCGCGTCGCCGAGGCGCGGGCGGAGCGGAAGAGCATCGGTTTCGTACCCACGATGGGAGCGCTCCACGAGGGGCACCTCACTCTCATGCGGCGGGCGCGCGCGGAGTGCGGGTACGTGGTGGTGAGCATCTTCGTGAACCCGACGCAATTCCCGCCGGGGGAGGATTTCGAGCGGTATCCGCGGGACCTGGGGGCCGACGCGCAGTTGTGCGAAACCGTAGGAGTTGACGTGATCTTCGCACCTACGGTAGGAGAGATCTACCCGCCGGGCGACTCCACCTGGGTGGAGGTGACGGGGACGCGGGTGGAGGGGATGTGCGCGCCCCATCGCCCCGGCCACTTCCGCGGCGTGACCACGGTCTGCGCGCGGCTGTTCAATATCGTGCAGGCCGATCGCGCGTACTTCGGAGAGAAAGATTACCAGCAGCTTCAGATCATTCGTCGCATGGTCAGCGACCTGAAGTTGCCGTTGGAGATCGTGCCCGTGCCGACGGTGCGCGAGCCGAGCGGGTTGGCGATGAGCTCGCGCAACGCCTATCTCAGTGCGGAGGAGCGGGAGGCGGCGACCGCGCTGTCGCGCGGCCTCTTCCGCGCGCAGGAGGCCTACGACGCGGGCGAGCGCGACGCGGCGACGCTGGTGAAGCTGGTCACCGACACCATCGCCGCAGAACCCCTGGTGCGCGTGCAATACGTCGAGGGGCGGGAGGCGGAGACGCTGGAGGAGGTGACCCGCGCCGACCGGCCGACAGTGCTCGCGGTGGCGGCGTTCGTGGGGAAGGCGCGATTGATAGACAATGCGGTGGCGGGACGATGAGGGCAGGGCAGCCGTTGACGGCGCGCGTGTGGGGCAGTACCATTGATGCAGACGAGATAGAGGTCCGGACATGACGCGACAGTATGGGGTGGTACTCGAAGAGGGTGAGGACGGCTGGATCGTGGTCCGCGTGCCGTCTCTCCCCGGCGTGGTAACACAGGGGAAGACGCTGGAGGAGGCGCTCGCGAACGCGCGCGAGGCCATCTTGCTGACCATCGAGGACATGCAGGCGCGGGGGGAGACTCCCCCTCCGCCCGACGTCGCCGCGGAGATGGTGGAGATCACGGCCTAATGCCGCGCCTCCCGGTCGTGCTGAGGCCTTGCGTCAAACATGCGGTGACGGCGCTAGGCGCTGCAGACTGCTCCTGCCGACGGATGCACGAATCCGAACGCGAGGGAAGACCCGCCAATGTCTGGTACCAAACTTGACTTCGCTGCCGCGGGGCTTGACACTGTCCTGTTCTTGGGTGCCGGCGCATCCAGGGCGCTGGACCTCCCAACGATGGCTGAGTTTCTCGCCAGGATCGCACCGGGAGGCGACCTTGCCAAGCTGCAGCGATATGGCGGTCGGGATGTCGGGTCATTGGCTTACCAGGGCGTCCTCAGAACCGTCGGCATCCTGTATCCCGACATCGACCCGGTTGTGCCGGGATCCGCGGACTTGGAGCGCATACTCGGCTGGATGGATTCGGTGTGCCAGTTCGCGGAATCGGATCAGGAAGGCCTCAGTGCGCTCCTCTCAGCAAGCCACGTGGCCGGCGGAACGGTTGAGACTTGGCAGCATGCCGCCGAGGTCGTGCGACAGGCCCGGCAAGCGGCGAAAGACGGGGCCGACAGGTGCATGCAGTGGGTGCCCGAGGCACGTAGGTACCTCCGGTCGATGCTGTGGCACACTTACTCTAGTCTAGATCCTGAGCGCTCCCGGGGCCTCTACTACCCGCTGCTTCGTGGCCTGTGGGAGGGGTTCGACCCTCGCGCCATCTGCCCGCTGGCAATCTTCACGACCAACTACGACCGAGCCATAGAGTCGCTCGGTGGGTGGAACGACGTCGGACGAGCCATTGACGCCGATCTGATGGGAAGGACCGTTCATGGTCCTCAGTCCGCTGCCATCGCAATTGCCGACGGGTTCAACCCGAGCAGTCGCATCTGGGACCCGGAACTCCTGTCGCGGCAGATCCTGGCTCCCTCTGGCATCTGGCGCTACTCCAGTACATCCATCGCTTACTTCAAGCTACATGGTTCGCTCGACTGGCGCGCGAGAGCTGGCGGAGTTGTCACAACGGATATCGAGGAGGAGCCAATCGATAGCAGTGACGAGCCATGCCTTGTTTACCCTGGCTCCCACGATGAACCCGAGGCTGAACCTTACGCCACAGCACACAGGGCACTCGCAGATTGCCTGCTCGTCGCCAAGCAGTGCATATGCGTGGGGTTCGCATTCCGTTCGCCGACCATCGCAAAGGTGTTCTCGGACACACTTGAACTCAATCCTAGGCTAAAGCTCTGGATGGTAGACCCGAGGGGCAGCGACGTCGCCAGCAGGAATCCTGATCATCGGCGACTGTGGGAGCACGCGAGGACCGAGAGGGTTGAGGAGCCTTTTGACCGGGAGTTTGCCGAGACGCTAGCGCCCGTGTTACACGTGTTTGGGCAGTGATATGAGCGGACTGGCTGGTACTCCTAACGGCCGGGATCAGAGGGCACAGAGATGCGACGCAAGGTCCAGACCAAACCCATCTTCCGCGCCCCCGCCCCGAAGAAGGCCAATCAGCCACATAGGCCGAAGCGCGGCAAGGGGAGCTTTCGGCGCAAGGCGCGGACGCCGAAACACGGCGAACGGTAGCTTACGTCCAGCGCGTTTGACACGGGCTCTTGCCCTGGGCATAATGACCGTAGGGATGAAACATGACCAAGGCGGCGGAACCACAGGTGGAACTGGCCGAGCAGATCGCCCGCCTCAAGGCCGAACGCAAGGCGGTCATTCTCGCGCATAACTATCAATTGCCGGAAGTACAAGATATCGCCGATTTTGTGGGCGATTCACTGGAACTGAGCCGCAGGGCCGCCGCGGTGCAGGACGCCGAGGTGATCGTGTTCTGCGGCGTGATGTTCATGGCCGAGACCGCGAAGCTCCTCTCCCCGCAGCGCACCGTGCTCATCCCCGACCCGCAGGCGGGCTGCCCGATGTGCGACATGGCCCCCGTCGCCGAGGTGAGGAAGCGCAAGGCCGAGCTGCCCGGCGTACCGGTGGTGGCCTATGTGAACACCACGGCCGACGTGAAAGCCGAGGCCGATATCTGCTGCACCTCGGCCAACGCGGTGAAGATCGTGAACTCCCTGCCCGACCCGCGGGTGCTGTTCCTGCCGGACAAGAACCTGGGGAGGTGGGTGCAGCGGCATACCGACAAGGAGATCCTCCTTTGGCCTGGTTACTGTCCGACGCATCAGCGCATTCTCGCCGGGCAGGTAAAGAAGCTGAGGAAGGAACACCCGGAGGCGATGGTGATCGTGCACCCGGAATGCACGCCCGATGTGATTGACCTGGCGGACGAGGTGTTGAGCACCGGGCAGATGCTGCGCTGGGCGCGGGAGTCCACGGCCCGCGAGGTGATCGTGGGCACGGAGCTCGGGATCATCCATCGGCTGGAGTTGGAGAACCCCGGCAAGACGTTCTATCACATCAGCAAGCTCACGGTGTGCCCGAACATGAAGCGGATCACGCTGGAGAAGGTGCTGTGGGCCTTGGAGGATATGCATTTTCGGGTGGAGGTGCCGGAGGAGATTGCCGCGCCCGCTCGCCGCGCCATTGAGCGCATGTTGGAGGTGGCGTGATGATTCCCGACCTCCCGGAGTCTCTGGTGCAGGAGATCGTCGCTCGCGCGCTGGCCGAGGACATCGGCGTGGGGGATGTGACGACGCTGGCGACGGTGGAGGAGGGGAGGACCTGCCGCGCGGAGGTGCTCGCGAAGGCGGAGGGCGTGGTCGCGGGGCTGGGGGTGATGGAGACGACGTTTCTCGCGTTAGATGCGCGTGTGCAGTTCGAAGCGCTCTGCCGCGACGGCTCCACGGTGACGCCGGGCGAGGTAGTGGCGCGTGTTAGCGGCCCGGCGCGGGCGCTGCTCACGGCGGAGCGAACGGCGCTGAACTTCCTGCAGCGGATGTCGGGGATCGCGACGCTGACGGCGCGCTACGTCGCGGCGGTGGAGGGGACGAAGGCCCAGATCCTGGACACGCGCAAGACCGCGCCGGGGCTGCGCGTGCTGGACAAGTACGCGGTGCGAATGGGCGGCGGGAGGAATCACCGGTTCGGGCTGTTCGACGGCGTGTTGATCAAGGACAACCACATTCGCGCCGCGGGGGGCATCGAGGGGGCGGTGGAGCGAGCGCGGGGGGCGGCCCACCACCTGCTGAAGATCGAAGTGGAGGTGACCACCTTCGAGGAACTGGAGGAGGCCCTCGCCGCAGGCGCAGAAGTGATCATGCTGGACAACATGGACCCGCGCGACGTGGCGCGCGCAGTGGAGAAGATCGCCGGGCGCGCGTTGGTCGAGGCCTCGGGCAATATCACCCTGGAGAACGTCCGCGCTTACGCCGAGTGCGGCGTGGATTTCATCTCCGTGGGCGAGTTGACGCACTCCCCCCGCGCTCTCGACTTCTCGCTCGAGTTCACATCGGAGTAGGGCCTTGCCGTTCTCCCCGGAGATCTTCCTTCAGGAACTGCGCGCGGCCGGGTTCGGCCGCGCGGTACGAGTGCTGGCGGAGACGACCTCGACCATTGACGTCGCGTGGGAGTGGTTGCGCGCCGACGGGCCGGACGGGGGAGTGGTGATCGCGGACCGACAGACACAGAGTCGGGGGCGGGTGGGGAGGACGTGGACCTCCCCCGAGGGCGGGCTGTGGATGTCCGTGCTCGCGCGCCCCGGGATCGGCGCCGAACACGTGGGCCGGCTGGGGGTGGCCTTGGCGCTGGCGACGGCGGAGGGCGTGCGCGCGCTGGCAGGTTGTGGCGCTGGGGTGAAATGGCCCAATGACGTGATGCTGGAGGGACACAAGATCGCCGGGGTGCTGGGGGAGGCGGAGATCGAGGGCGGTCGGATCGCCCGCGCGGTGATGAGTGTGGGTGTGAACGTGAATGTGCGATTGAGGGATCTGCCGGAGGAGGTGCGCGAGACGGCGACGACGCTGCTGGAGGCGACGGGGAGGGAGCACGCGCTGGAGCCGCTCGCGGCGAGGGTGTTGGACCGCCTGGAGCAACTGTGGCCGTCGGTGGTCGGAGATGGGAGCGAACTCGTCACTGCGTGGCAAGAGAGAGACGTGCTACTCGGCCGAGAGGTGGCGGTGGAGTTGGGGGGAGAGACGGTGCGGGGAGAGGATCGGGGGATTGACCCCGATGGCGCTCTGCGGCTGCTGGTAGGTGGTGAGGAGAGGCGCGTCACGGTCGGGGAGATCGTCCGCCTCCGTGGGGCAGACTTCCAGTCCGCCGAGGCCGGGGAATGAGGATTCGCAGATTCCACATGGCTGACTTGCCGCGGGTGATGCAGCTCGAGCGCGCCTGTTTCGGCACGGAGGGATATAGCAGCGCGACATTCCTGGCCCACGCCTTCCGGGACCGCAAGGGATTCTTCATTGCGGAGGAGGAGGGCGGCCAACTGGTAGGTTACGTACTGGCGCGGATAGGGCTGCCGTGGTTGGGACCGCGCAAGGGAGGCGTCACCTCCATCGCGGTCGCACCGGCGCAGCGCCGACGGGGCCTCGGGCGCGCGCTGCTGGAGGCCGCGCTGGCCTATCTCAAGGAGCACCACGCGGAGCAGGCCGACCTGGAGGTGAACGTCGCCAACCGCGCCGCGCAGTCACTCTACGAATCGCTGGGGTTCAAGCAGACGAAGCTACTCCCGCATTACTACGGGGCGAACCGGGACGGGCTGCGGATGGTGCTCGACCTCTCCCGCGTGGAGCACCCCGCGCCGAGCCAGGGGGGGACGGATGCCGGGCGCGGTTGACACCCACGTACACCTGAATCATCGCCGCCTGCTCCCCAAGGTGGAGGGCGTGATCTCCCGCGCACACGCGGCCGGCGTTTCCGAGATGATCGTCGTCGGCTACGACCTGCCCAGCAGCGAGACGGCCCTCGGGTTGGCCGCGGAGCACCCGGGGCTGTGGGCGACCGTGGGGATCCATCCGCACGACGCGAAGGGGGCCGACGACGCGGCGATGGCGCGGCTGCGGGAACTGGCGGCGCACCCGCGCGTGGTCGGAATCGGCGAGACGGGCCTGGATTTCTATCGTGATCTCTCCCCGCGGGAGGTGCAGATGCACGCGTTCCGTCGCCACCTCGAACTGGCGGCGGAACTGGGCCGGGCGGTGATCTGCCATTGCCGGGAGGCAGAGGAGGCGCTGCTGGAGGTGCTCGCGGAGTGGCCGCAGGTGACGCGGGTGTGGCATTGCTTCGACGGCACGGCCGAGCAGGCCGCCCGCGCGGTGGCGATGGGAGTGTGGCTCAGCTTTGGGGGTACGATCACCTATCCGGATTCGGACTGGCGGCGTCAGTTCGTGGCGGAGACGCCGCTGGACCAGTTGCTGCTCGAAACCGACGCGCCGTACCTCGCGCCTTATCCTAAAGAGGGGAAGCGCGCGCGAGACAACGAGCCGGCCTACCTGCTCCTGATCGCCGAGGCCGTGGCCGAGATCAAGGGCGAGTCGCCGGAGTCCGTGATCGCGATCACCGCCGAGAACGCGCGGCGGGCGTTCGGGCTGAACGCGGGCGATGGCTGACCGCCCGCGCCACGTGGTTGACTTCCACACCCACGCCTTCCCGGAGAAGGTGGCGGAGCGCGCGGTGTCGGCGCTCACAGAATTGTACCACCTCGACCCGGTGGCAACGCCGACGATTCCCGGCCTAATTGCTCACATGGACGCGGCCGGCGTGGATGTCTCCGTCGTCCTGCCCGTGGCGACGCGGCCGGACCAGGTAGTTTCGATCAACGACTGGGCCGCGGTCAGCAGTTCGGAACGAATCGTGTGCTTCGGGGCCTTGCATCCCGACCTGCCCGATCCGACGGCGGAGATTGACAGAATGGTCGGCCTGGGGCTGAAGGGGCTGAAGTTCCAGCCGCAGTTCCAACACTTCTCGCCGGACGAGGAGCGGATGTGGCCCATCTACGAGGCCCTGGAAGGGCGCTTGGTCGTGGTCTTCCACAGCGGCGAGGATATCATGGCGATCCCGCACATCTACGCCCGCCCGGCCACCCTGACGCGGGTCCACCGGCGGTTCCCGCGACTGACGATGGTGGCGGCGCATCTGGGGGGCTACCGGACGTGGGAGGAGGCGCGGGAGCACGTGATAGGGGAGGACCTGTACGTGGAAACTTCCTACTGCCCTGAGGGGGAGTTGCCGGACGCCGCGTTCCAGGCGATGGTCGAGGCCCATGGGACAGATCGGGTACTGTTCGGCACGGATTTCCCGTGGGGCGACGCCCGTACAGATGTGGCGCGGTTGTGCCGGGTTGATCTGACCCAGGAGCAGGTGGAGGCGGTGGCCTGGAAGAACGCAAGCGCGCTGCTCGGGCTGGGACTGGAATGAGCGAAGGGGGTGAGATCGTGGCTGAGTGCCTCTTCTGCCGCATCGCGTCCGGGGAAATCCCGGCCACCGTGATCTATCAGGACGACGTGGTGGTCGTTTTTCGCGACATCAACCCGCAGGCTCCGACGCATGTGCTGCTGATTCCGCGCAAACACATCCCGTCATTGTCTGATTTATCGGCTGCGGATGACGCCATGATCGGTCATCTGGTGCGAATAGCTGCACAAATCGCGGAGAGCGAGGGCGTGGCAAACACAGGGTACCGTCTGGTGGCGAATTGTGGGCGAGAGGCCGGACAATCGGTGGATCATGTCCATTTTCACCTCCTGGGCGGACGCGGGTTGGGCTGGCCGCCGGGATAACAGGTTTGACAACGCATGAGGCAATTGCTATAGTGATAGTCCGTCTGGGTGGAGAGCGACCTGCTCTCGCCGCGCCCGGGCGGCGTTGTGCGAATTCACCACCGTTGGCCATGGTGTCACTTGCTCGGAGTTCTCCGTGTCATAGACAGGCTGGTGGAAGGAAAGGGGGAGAGCAGAGATGACGGTAGAAGTTCGAGACAACGAGTCTATAGATAGCGCCCTGCGACGGTTCAAGCGCGAGCTGCACGAGCAGGGCGTGCTGGAGGCGGCGAAGCGTCACGAGCGCTATGAGAAGCCGAGCGACCGGCGCCGGCGGCTGATGGCGGCGGCGATTCGGCGCAGTCGTCGCGCGGCGCGGCGTCGCGGCGAATAGCAGAGGGAAAGAAAGGTCTCGGGTCTCGGGGCTCGGATCTAGGGTGTCGGAGCCTACCTCGGCCGAAACCCGAAACCCTAGCCCCGAGACCCTAACCTATGGACGAGCTTTCGGAGACCAGGGTCGTCCTCGCGAGCCAGGAAGAAGCTGTCGCACTTGCCGGCAGCAATGACGAGAACCTGAGGCTGATCGAACGCGAGGTCGGCGCGAGAATCGGGGCCCGCGGCACCGACATCCGCGTGCAAGGGACGCGGGAGCAGGTCGAACGGGCCACGGAACTACTGCACGAGTTGCGAAAGCTCGTGAGCAAAGGCCATCCCATTACCGCCGGCGAGATCGAGTACGCCGCGCGGCAGGTGGCCGGCGGTCGCGCGCAGGCCAAGGACGTGCTGTTTGCGGACGCCGTCCTCATCACCGACCGCGGCAAGCCCATCAAGCCCCACACCCAGATGCAGCGCGAGTACGTGCAGGCCGTCCAACGCTCCGAGCTGGTCTTTTCGATCGGGCCGGCGGGGACGGGGAAGACCTACCTGGCGATGGCGATGGCGGTGGCGGCGTTTCTCGAGGGGCGGGTGTCCCGCATCATTCTTACCCGTCCCGCCCTGGAAGCGGGCGAGCGGCTCGGCTTCCTGCCTGGCGATATTCAGGCCAAAGTTGACCCCTACCTCCGTCCCCTGTACGACGCGCTCTATGATATGATGGAACCTGAGAAGGCGCAGCAGCTGGTGGAGCGCGGGTCCATCGAGGTGGCTCCTCTGGCCTTCATGCGAGGTCGAACCCTGAACGATGCGTTCATCATCCTCGACGAGGCGCAGAACACCACGCCGGAGCAGATGAAGATGTTCCTGACCCGGTTGGGCTTCGGGTCGAAGGCGGTAGTCACGGGCGACATCACGCAGACCGACCTGCCCCGCGGGCAGGTGTCGGGGCTGAACCAGGTGCGGGAGGTGCTCCCGGGGATCGCGGGAGTGGGGTTCGTGTATTTCTCGGATCAGGATGTCGTGCGGCACGAGTTGGTGCAGAGGATCATCCAGGCCTATCAGCAGCACGAGGCCAGGAGCGCCGGGACCGACCGATGAGCCGTCCTCGCCTTCCTCGCCGGGGCAACGGCGAGAGAAAACCCGCGTTTCGCGAGCTCCGCACCTGGCTGCGGATCGCCATCGCGTTCCTCACCTGGGCCGCGATCTGCGTGATCCTGCTCGGCTACAACCTCTTCCCCGGTCGCGTGCGCCTGGACGAATCCGAGATCAGCCCGGTGGAGGTGCGCGCCCCGCGCACCGCGCAGTACATTGATGCGGAAGAGACCCGCGCCCTCCGCCACCACGCGGAAGAGCAGGTGATGCTGCAGTACGTGCGCATGGATTCCGCGGTGGAGGACGCGGAGCAGCGCGCGCGCGACGTGCTCGACGCGCTGGAGGCGGTGCGCCTCCAGCGCGCGCCTTCCGCGACCGCAAAGCGCAATCTGCAGGGCCTTCCCGCCGATTCCCTCGCCTGGGTGTCGCAGGCCTCCAGCCGCGACTTGAGGCGGCTGCACGAGCAGGCCGACGCGATCATCCGGACGGTGATGTCGCGAGAGGTTCGCGAGGATACCCCGGACGTGAAGGCCGCCTCCGACCAGGCCGTGGCGCTGGCCGGAGAGCAGGGGATGGACCCGAGCGCGGGGGCGCTGCTGGCCATCATCGTGCGGCGCGCGGTGGGTCCGACGCACCGGTTCGACGCGCACGAGACGGAGCGGGCGCGGGCCGAGGCGCGGCGGCGGGTGGAGGACGTGGTACGCACCATCGAAGCGAACCATCGTATCATCGGCAAGGGCGAGCGCGTCACCGCCGCCCAGCTCGCGATGTTGCGCGCGGTGGGACTGAGCGGCCCCGGCGTGGACTACGGGCGGATCGTCTCCGTGGGACTGATTGCCTGGCTGTTCGTGGTGTTGCTCGGGGCGCAGACCCGCAACTGGGCGCCGCACATCTACGCCAGCCCCAAACTGCTGGCGCTGCTGGCCTTGCTGATCTGGATCTCGCTGCTCGCCGCCAACCTACTGACCCTCGCGCTGCCCAATGTGTGGATGCTGGTCGTGCCTGCGGCCTCGCTGATGGCCGCGGTGCTACTGGCTGAGCGCGTCGGCATCCTGCTCGCCGTGGGGTTGAGCGGACTGGCCGGCCTCACTGGGAACGCCGGCCTGCCCGCGACGGTGACGGCCTTGGGAAGCGGCCTGGCCGCGCTCACCTATCTCTCTCACATCTGGCCGGTCTCGCGGCTGCGGTGGATCGTGGGGGCGATGGCGGTAACCAACGTCGCGCTGCTAGTCTCGGTGGGCCTGCTCCAATCCCACCCCAAAGGCAGCCTGATGCGGGACATCGCCTACGCGCTGGCCTACAGCCCGGGCGCGACGGCGGTGGCCCTGGGCGGGATCTTCCTGCTGCAGCGACCCTTTGGAATCACCACGCACATCGGTCTGCTGGAGTTGTCCAATCCCCAGCAACCGCTGTTGCGACGAATGCAATCCGAGGCGCCGGGCACTTATTTCGCCTCGGTGACCGTCGCCAACCTGGCGGACGCGGCGGCGGAGGCGGTGGGAGCCGACTCGCTGCTCACCCAGGTAGGGGCCCTGTACCACGACATTGGCAAACTCAGCCGGCCGTCGTTCTTCGTGGAGAACCAGGCCCTGCTGGGGATAGACAACGTCCACGACAACCTCTCCTCTTCGCTCTCCGGGCTGATCATCATGTCGCACGTGAAGGATGGGGTGGAGTTGGGACGAGCGGAGCGCTTGCCGAACGAAGTGGTGGACATCATCGCGCAGCACCACGGGACCACGCTGGTGAGCTACTTCTACCACCGGGCGCTGACGGGGGAGCGGCCGGAGTCGGTGAGCGAGGAGCACTTCCGCTACCCCGGCCCCCTGCCGCAGACCAAGGAGGCGGCCCTGGTGATGCTGGCGGATTCGGTGCAGGCGGCGGTGAAGTCCATCGCCGATCCCACCCCGCAGCGCGTGCAGCAGATGGTGCGAGACGTCGTCCGGGAGCGCGTGGTGGGCGGTCAGCTCGCGGAGTGCGACCTGACCTTCCGCGATGTGGCGGCGGTGGAGAGCACCATGTCGCGCATCCTCACCGCGTTGCTCTGCCACGGGCGGATAGAATATCCTGAGCCGGTGACCGCGGGGACAGGGGTGTGAGCGAGATTGCAGATCACGATTCTCAACCAGCAGTCGCGCAAGTTGGACCGCGTCCGGCTAAGGCGCGTGGCGAAGGCGGTGCTGGAGGCGGAGGGGCGGTCTTCCCGGACGGAACTGAGTGTCGTTATCGGTGATGATGCATGGATGCAGGGACTGAACGAGGCGTACAAGGGAAAGCAGACGCCGACGGATGTGTTGGCGTTTCCTCAGGAGGGGACCCCGGAGGGGGAGAATCCGCTGCTGGGGGATGTGGCGATCTCGGCCGAGACGGCGGAACGGCAGGCGACGGAGTTCGGCCACAGCCTGGGGCGCGAGCTGGAGATTCTCCTCACGCACGGGATTCTGCACCTCACCGGCTGGGACGACGCCACCCCGGCGCGTCGCCGCCGGATGATGACGAGGACGCGGGCCATCCTGGCGGAGTTGGACGGGGCGGGGGACAGTTGAAGTCAAAGACCCTTCTGGACAGCTTCCGCTTCGCCGCGGACGGCCTGGTGTACGTGCTGCACCGGCACCGGCACATGCGCTACCACTTCCTACTCGGGGTGGTGCTGCTGGTCAGCGCGGTGCTGCGGGTGATGCGGGT
>CAZUGW010000010.1:9828-20998 GCA_964620055.1 uncultured bacterium | reverse complement strand
GAGATGGACGCCAACGAAATCGTAAACCACAGCACTGCGAGGCAGTTCGCCGAAGCCGCACGCCTCCAACTCCTCCGCGATGTCGCGTGACCGTCGCAGTAGATCGTCCGCGGCGGCCAGGATCGCGGGGCGCTCCGGAATGTCCGGCAGGCGGTCGGACGACGGCGCCTCGCGCAACAGATAGCTGCCAAGCGGCCCGAACGAAGACCGGCCCCGGGGCGTACTCGCTGCCGCGCGGCGGTGAAACTCGCCGAGCACTCGGCCCGCCGACTCCTGCTGGGCGAGCACCTCCTCGTGGAATTCGTCACCTGCCACCTCCGCCGAAAGCACAGCCGGATACCCCGCGCAGACGGTCAGCCGATCTCCTTGCGCGTTGCGAAGCGCAACCGGGGTCTGCACACCCATCGCTCGGAACTGCTCCATCGTCCAGTCCTGGAACTCGCACTGCTCCTCAGTAGCGAACTGCGGGTGAGTGGTGAGCACTTTCAGGTAGAATATGCCGGCCTCGCACACGACGCGGAAGACGGCGTTGTGGCCGTGCCAGGAGGACTCGGCCGGCGGCGCGATGCTCGCGATCTCGCCGAGCGCGGGGTATTGGTCGAGGCAGGCTCTGATCTCCGCAGTCCCAATCTCAGTCGCCATGGTCTGGTTCACTCCCTGGGCTGCCAACGCAACACGCCTCCGGCTTCCGCGCCAGCAAGTACAAGGTGTTCGGAAGATCGGCGAGATGTCCGTCGGCGTCGCGCGCGCAGGCCTCCTCCATCCGCAGGAGCTGGTAGCCCGCCTCGAGGATGGCGTTGACGATGCGCCAGGTGGGGTGAAAGAACTCCACCATCGGGTGGCTTTGGTCCCAGCCGCCGTGCTGGCGGGCCAGCGGCGTGCCGCTGAAGTCGTAACGCTCGGGCGACTCGTCGTGATACTTGTGGGCGACCCGGTACATGTCTCCCTCCGCCTTCAGGCACTCGACGAGTGGGTGTCCAGAGGAGAGGAGGAGCCGGCCGCCTGGCCGGGTGACACGGAACCATGCTCGCATGGTCTGCTCCAGGTCCTCAAACCAGCAGAGGTAGCGGCCGTAGACCAGGTCCACGCTGTCGGAGGCGACCGGCGCCAACTCCTGCGAGTCCGCGACGACGAACTCGATGCGAGACTTCAGTCGGGCGGCATTCTGCTTCGCGATCTCGATGGCCACGGGACTGAGATCGCACGCGATGACGTTCGCGCCGAGGTTCTCCCAGGAGAACGCCTCGTCGGCCGCGCCCGCGCAGCATACGTCGAGCACGGTGAGACCCTTCACATCGCCGGCCAACCGCACCTCGTCATCATCAAGGTAGATTCCCCCGCCGGCCAGGTGCTCGAAGAAGTCAGGGTGGGCCTTGAGATGGAAGTCCATGTAGGCCGGATGATAGGCATCCCAGGCCCTCTCGTTCACCGCCATGTGTTCGGCGTGCCTGTCATCACTTGCCATCATGATCCTCCTGGAGCTTTCTGCCCGACGATGCCGAAGTAGTTCCCGAGATAGGAGAGGCTGTGCGAGTTGCTGCCCGGCTCGCCGACCGGGTCTCGAAAGTGACGCGGGTCCTCGGAGACATCTCGTATCGCGAACCCCACTTCGAGCAGTCCTCCGAAGATGTCCCCTAGCAGATGCCGGTACTCGCCGATCGGCTCGCCCGTCTCCATGTTCTCGGCGCCGGCCGGATCTCGGAGTACCGCGCCGCCGCGGTAGCGCTCGGCAATGCGGTAGCCGACGCCGTCCCAGCCATTCGCGCCACCGACGAAAGTGGCGGGAAACGTGGCGGGGTTGCAGTGAGAGACGAAGTACCGCCCGCCGGGCCGCAGCACCCGGTACACCTCCCGATAGACCGGCCGGACGTCGGGGACGAAGACCATGGAGATCGGCTGATAGACGAGATCGAAGGACGTCTCGGCGAAAGCGGCGAGGTCGTCCATACTTCCCTTCACTGTGATGATTTCATAGCCGTAGTGGCGCGCGGCCATCCGGTCCCCGTTAAGTTGTCCCTGCGAGAGATCGAAGGAGGTGACTCGCGCCCCCAGCAACCCGAACACCGCAGTCTGCTGACCGCCGCCGGCGGCGAGGCAGAGCACGTCCTTCCCCGCCACACCCTCGAGCAGATACGGCGACCAGACCACCACACCCGGCAGCGCCGGCCGCACGCCGCGGATGAATTCACCGATCATCTCTTGGGTAAGGTCCAGCGCCGGGCGGGCGTAGCCCTGCTCCGCCGCGGCTTCCGCGTCCCAGAAGGCCTCGATCTTGCGCCGGATAGCTTCATGTGTCATTTGCGGCCTCTCCTCCAAACCAAACGCGCCTACATCTCACCCCTCCGCCTGAGGCGGAAGAGCGTGATGCAGGCGCGTGGTGGGCTGAAGCGCGTTCCTGCGCGATACATATGGTTTTGTCGCTGGTCAGCCGAGGGGGATTATGCAGCAAGCGGCCGGTTTCGTCAATACCGCGCCACCTGACGCCGCGGCGAAGGTGACTCCCCTCTTGGGGTCGAAGCTGACCAGCGATCGGAGAATGCAGGTGAGAGAAGAGATCGAATGAGGAGTCTCGCCGTTCTCGGAATGTTGACCGCGGTGGTGCTGTTCGCACTCTCCCCCTTCGCCTCGGCCGGCGGGCCCGCCCCGCTGACCATCCTCAAGGGACCCTGGGTGCAGAACGTCACCACCACTGCCATCACCGTGATGTGGCAGACGAACCTCGCCGGCGACTCGCGGGTGGACTACGGGCCGACCGCGAGCTACGGTCAGCACGTCTCCCACGCCACCGCGATGACGCTTCACGAGGTGCGTCTCACCGGCCTCACCCTCGACGCGCGCTACCACTACCACGTCACCTCCGCCGCCGCAACCTCTGTCTCCAGCGCCGACCATACCTTCCAGACGGCGGTTGCCTCCGGCACACCATTCCGCTTCGCCGTCTATGGCGACTCCCGCACCAACCCGGCCGACCACGCCGCCGTCGTCAAGTCCATTCTCGCCAGCGCCCCGCGCTTCGTCCTCCACACCGGCGACATCATCGCCGACGGGACGAAGGACGCCAACTGGGTGAGGGACTTCTTTACCCCGGCCGCGCCGTTGATTGCCGACCTACCGCTCTTCCCATGCCTCGGCAACCACGAGCGGAATGCCGCGTTCTATTACGACTACTTCTCCCTGCCGCACGGCGGAGGTGACCATAACGAGCGCTGGTACTCTTTTGACTACGGCGACGCCCACTTCACCGTGCTCGATACCGACGCCGACTACGCTCCCGGCAGCCCGCAGTACGCCTGGCTGGTAAGTGACCTAAAGCACGCCGCCGCCCCGTGGAAGTTCGTAGTCCACCACCATCCGGCCTACAGCTCCGGCGCCCACGGCAGCACGGAGAAGGTCCAACGTTATCTAGTCCCCCTCTACGAGCAATACGGCGTGGCGATGGTGTTCAACGGGCACGATCACCACTACGAGCTCAGCCAGAAGGCCGGCGTCTACTACATCGTCACTGGCGGCGGCGGCGCGCCGCAGTACGCGCCCAATCTCCACCCCAATCGGTATCAGCAGCACGCCGAGGAAACCCTCCACCACTGTACCCTTGACATCAGCGGAACCACCGCCACCTTCCGCGCCGTCCGCACCGACGGCAGCGTGCTGGACACCGTCACTCTTACCCGCGCGCAAGCTCACCGCTGACCAACTAACGTGGGCCGGTGCGTACGCTTTCCGTCGGCCTCACCTCCCGGTAGGAGGCCCGCCTCCGAACTGGAATTCAGAACCGGTGCGCACTCGAGGAGAGGCCGATGCTCGCAAGACTCTCGATCCTGATGGCGGGCGTGATAGGAGTGGCGATGATGACGACCGGAGCGGCGGCGAAGACGGAGCAGGCTGGACTCCTGGGCAGGAAAGAGTCGTGGGATTACGGCCCGGCGATGCGCGCGGTGGCGAAGAGGTTCACGGGCGTGGAGGGCGTGGTGTTGCACCTCGGCGACTCGATCACCTATGCCAGCCCGTACACGGCCTGGGCGCGGGCCGGCGCGGGGAAGACGAAAGAGGACGAAGCGGTGCTGCGCTGGAGCCACTGCGGTGAGGAGAACGACCGCGACGGCTGGTACCTGGCGCACGTGGATCTACCAAAGGGCGGAAGTTACACCGCCGCCGGCGGGGTTCGCGCGGACCAGTATCTCGCGGGAGGGTTCAAAGGGCTGCTCCCGCTGGAGGAGATCCTCCGCAAGTACCACCCGCAGGTCGCCCTCCTCATGCTCGGCACGAATGACGCCTGGCAAGGCCGGCCGACGGAGAAATACCTCGCGGACATGGAGATGATCGTCACTCGTCTGTTAGACAATGGAACGGTAGTCATCCTCAGCACGATCCCGCCGTTGATTGACAACCTGAGGTTACAGGGCAAGTACAACGACGCGCTGTGGAACCTGGCCGAGCGGCACAAGCTCCCGGTGATTGACTACTACGGCGAGATTCTCGCTCGCCGGCCCGGGACGACCTGGGACGGGACGCTGCTGGAGAAGGGTGACGGCCACCCCACCGCGGATCGCGCCGGCGTCACCCCCACCTCCGCGCCGACCCCGGCCCATCTGCGGGAGAGCGGCTATCTGCTGCGCGGGTGGCTGTCCGTGAAGAAGCTGGAGGAAGTGAAGTCGCGGGTGCTGGATAAGCGGGCGGAGTGAAGATGCGACGCGGCCGCGCCGTCTGGCTTGCGCTCGTAGTGCTCGCCGGCCTGGCCCCATCCGCCTACGGCGGCGGGAGGGGGCCGGCCCCGCGCCGCACCACGGAGGTGAAGACCAAGATGCTCGACACTATTCCCTATCCGCGAATCGCCATGCTCTGGGCGCCGGTGAGGGGCGATGATTCGCTCGCGAGCTACGCCCGCCACGACCTCATTCTGATCGGGAACTGGCGGTTGGGATTGGAGCTGGATCGCCAGCCCGTCGGCCTAGCCGATGGCTTCACCCCGGAATCTGTACAGAAGGCGCGGCAGACCCTGGCCGAGTTGCGACGGCTGAACCCGCACGCGGTGATTCTGTGCGAGTTGGGTCTCTATGAATATAGCGACGGCTCGCTTCCGCCCGACCATCCGTGGTGGCTGCGGGTGAACGGCGCGCGACAGCAGTTCTGGCCCGGCACCCATCGCATGAATTGGTACGACCCCGAGTATCGCGCCCACGTCGTGCGCCAGACCAAGGCCCTGCAAGAGACGGGGATTGACGGGGTCTTCTACGACAACCTGCGCGTGGACGAGCCCAAGCCGTGGAAGGCCTTCATGAAGGAGGTGCGGGCCGCGGTGGGCGACAAGTTCCTGATCCTGGTCAACGCCGGTTACGACATCGGCGGCTTCGACTGGCTGCTGCCCTCCATCAATGGGGTGATGTACGAGTCGGGCTGGAGCCACCGCCGCACGGAGTGGGACGAGTGCGTCAAGACGATGCGGCACAACGAGACGCTCCTGCGCCAGCCGCGCATCAGCGTGATGGAGCGGTTCGAGGATACGCGCGACCACGCGGGCTGGCCGGACCGCCCTGGCCGTGACACGCTCCCGCCGCGCGACTCCGCGGCGCGACGCTGGAGCATGTGTTACTCACTGATCGTCGGCGACTACTACTATCTGTTCAGCGACAGCACGTCCCATGGGCACGACTGGTATCCCGAGTACGACGTGAAGATCGGCCGCCCCACCGAGGCCGGCAGACGCGTGAGCGATCACCTGTGGCGGCGGCAGTATGAGAAGGCCTTGGTGGTAGTGAACCTGCCGGGAGCGAAGGGGCCGTTTACGGCGCACGTAGGCCACCCGGCGCGCGACGCGTTCACGGGTGAGACAGGCACAGAGTTCGCAATCCCGCCTGGAGACGGGCGCATTCTGGTGGAGGAGAAGAGATGAGCGAAACGCGAGAACTCGGCAGCCCCACAGGATTCGTGCGGCGATTTGGGTGGGCGCTGGTGATGGTGCTAGCCGCCGTCTTCGCGATCTTGGTCATCGTGATCCGGAGCGCTCCGCGTGTCACGTGGTCCGAGGTGATGGCCGCGGCCGCCAAGCAGAAGACGATCAACGGTGTCGGGCGCATCTACGGCGAGGATGGCTCAGAATGGGCATCCACCGCGTGGATCCGGATAGACGGGCCTGAGACGTTCGCCTCGAACCAAATGCTCGTCCCAGTCGGTGGTCGTGCAGTTGAGGGGCCGAAGGAAGACGTGGTCGCGCTGTGCATGGTCTCCAAGTACCCGCTCTTGCTCAACAGCACGCTCACCCGTGCGCGCGTTGCGATGCGGGTCCGTCCCGCGAATCGGGGTGGGAAGCCCGCGCTAAAGGCGGAGGTGACATTCCCCGTGAAGGGGCCGATAGCGCAATTCACCATGGACCCCCCGTATCCCGACCGATGGCGCTTCTATCTCGACCCTGATACGCGCTTGGTTAAGGCCGCCGAACTCTACCGCGAGGGAAAACTGCGCGCGACAGTGGAGTACCGCTACAATCTCCCCCTCCCCAAGGATTTCAAGCCCTGGTTCGGCTCTCCGTCTCAGTAAGAGTTGGCCGGCCAAAGGCGCGATCCCTCAGGGCGAGGGCGGCGGCGACTGTAGTGCTTCACCTTACGTTTCGCACCCGGGCGGGTCCCGCCTCGGTGTTGCGATCGCTGTGGCGAGGCTGACAACTCTCGCGATGACTCCTGGTGTAGAACCTGCTGCAATCCGTGCTGGGTCTAGGGCTGCGTTTAGGGAGCTGGCGGTGCGTCCTGCGTTCCTGTGACGACGCGGGAAGCCCGTTACAGCCGCCGCCGCACGTTTCGTTCCCCTGCTTCTCGGCCTGCCGCATTTCCCGCGCGCCGGTAGTTCGTTAAGGGCATGTCTCGGCCCGCGGTCAGACCGTACGAATCCAGGCGGAAACTCACCTCCTCGGCCCTGCGTGGGGCTGGCCGGACCGGCCGCCTCCGGACCGGCCCAAGACGGCTGGGCCCCGGTCCGACCTGCTGCGCTTGCGTGCCTCCCTACTACCCCTGGAGCGCGTCCTGAGGCCACATGCTCAACTGGCCCTGAGACTGATCGCGCAGGGCTCTCTCCACCGCCTCCTTTGGGGTGCATCCCCGCTGGCGATGGCTCCAGACGGCCTGGACGAACTCGAGCTGCTGTGTGGTGTAGAGATTGCGTTCAACTCTGCCGTGACGTTGCTTGATGGGTTTGAGGTGGCCTCTCTGCTCCAGGTAGTACACGTGCTCTTTCGTCATGCCTGAGCAGCTCGCCAGCAACTCGGCCATCGGGTGGAGATCAGTTAGCAGTTCAGCACGCAAATTCGCCCCCACTTATGCTTATGCACATAGTATAGGCAGTGCTCCAGGCTGCGTCAAGGGCTCTGAGCAAGATTCATTGTGCAATTCTCGCCCATCGGCCCGGCGCCGCGGCGGCCGGGGGACTCGCCTCTCCCTATGAAAGAAGTTGAGCACATTCCGACTTGCACTCGGAAGCAGGAGTCTGAGCGCCGCTGGAGTAACCTGTTCTCCGGCCTGGGACGCAGAGCGCTTAACCTGCCGACCGGACCGGAAGCAGGGGCTTTAGTGTGATCGTAGTAGTAGATGGTATATAGCGGTGAGAAGTGCATTGCGCGGCGCCAGCTCTCGGGCGCGGCCGCACTGAGGAAGTGACATGGAGGAAAGCCGTCTGGCGAGATCGGAGTGGCTGTCGGGCGTGAGCGTCCTGGTGGTGGAGGACGAGTTCCTGGTATCGCTCACGCTGAAGGTACAGCTCGAGGCCCTGGGGTGCCGCGTGCTAGGGACCGCGCGCGACGCCGACACCGCGGTGCGGCAGGCGCAGGAACTGCGGCCCGATGTGGTGCTGATGGACATCGGGCTAGCGGGCAGCAGCGGAGTGGAGGCCACGCAAGCGATCATGGAGCTTGCGCCCACGCGCGTGATCGTGGTCACGGCCTACGGCGACGATCGCGTCCAACAGGCCCTGGAGGCCGGCGCGCGCGCCGCGCTGACCAAACCTATCGTCGAGGAGCAGTTGGCCCAAGCGATCGTCGAGGTCACCGCCGACCGAGGTGGAAAGGCGCGCGGTCAGGGGGAGGTCTCCCCATGAGGACCGGCCCTCCCTACCCCGGCAAGAAATCCTGTCCGACCCTGGCGAGCTTCCCCTTTTTGCCGCCGGGCGGGGACGCCGGGTTGGGCTGGCGTCGAATCCTGGGCTCTGTTCACCTAATGCCCCAGGCCCGCGCGTTTCCCACACTCGCGGCGAGAAAAAGTGACGTAGACGGATTGCTTGATTCCTGAGGAGTGGGTATAATGCCACAGGAGTGGGAAGAGTTGCTCTGCAACCTGACCCTTTTCAAAGAACTTTCTGGACCGGTGTTACCGTGTTCCCACAATTCAGTCGGAGCGTAATGCAGGAGGTGAGACGAAATGGCCGAGAAGGGAGCGATGACTGTGCGCGAGGCCGGCCGAAAGGGCGGCAGAGCGACGAAGGCCAGACATGGTCCTGAGTTCTACCAGTCCATCGGCCGGAAGGGCGGCGAAACCACCAAAGAGCGGCACGGGCCTCAGTTCTACGAGAAGATAGGCCGCAAGGGTGGTCAGCGCGTCCGTGCGTTGGTTGCGGCCGCCAAGCGCGCGCAGGCGAAGTAGCGCGTCGCTGGCAGTATGTGACGAGCGGCAGCCCGCACTCGCGGGCTGCCGCTCTGTTTGTGGGCCTGCCTATTGCACGCCGAACCGCTGACGCACCGCGTTCTCCTGCGCCGCGTCCGCGAGACGCCCGTCGGGCGTCAGCAGGTGCGGGGTGATGAACACCACCAGGTCCGACGTGACCTCGCTGTGGGCCCGCCCCTGGAAGAGCGTGCCCAGAAGCGGCAGATCGCCCAAGACCGGGATCTTGGTGCGGCGGTCTTCACTCTGCCGCTGACTCAGCCCGCCGAACATCACCGTCTCGCCGTCCTTCACCCGCACCGTGGTGCCGGCCTGGCGGGTGCTGAGCACCGGCAGCCCGGTGCGCGGATCGAGTTCCGAGACGTTGCTCACCTCCACCCCCGACCCCTCCGGGTCCACGCGCAGCGTGATCTCCCCGCCCCCGCCGGTCAACGGCGTCACCTTCAGTTTCACGCCCACGTCAATGCCCTGGATCTTCTCGGTGGATTGGCCATAGCTTAGCACCTCCACTCGGATGAACCGCCGCACCCCGATGAAGATGTCGGCCTGCTGCCCGTTCATCACCGCCATGCGGGGCGCCGCCTTCACCCGGGCCTTCTGCTTCGTCTCCAGCAATCGCAAGCGGGCCTCGAAGTCGTTCGGGAGATTCCCGATGTTCGCATACTGGAGCCGACCGGTCTGCGTGTTCACCGCGCCGCTGTACAGCGGCAGGCCGTCCGCAGTCGTCTCCCCAGTCACATCGCCGCGCAGCAGTTGCAGCGCCTTCTCGAACTCCTGCGTGTCGGTGATCTCACACGCGATCGCCTCGATCAGAATCTGCGGCGGCGCGACATCCACCGCCCGCAGATCGGAGCTGATCTTGTCCAGCATCTGCTGGGGCGCGGTGACGACCACCGCGTTCTGACCCTGGTTCACGTGCAGGTAGCTGTAGAGAAACGTGGGCAGCAGTCCCGAGGCCGTCTGGGCGCGGGTGTAGCGCATGGGGTAGGAGGAGGTGCCGCTCAGCCGATAGGCGGCCAGGTCCTGCGGGACGCCGCGGCTGAACATGTACACCCCGTTCTCCTCCGTCAAGGCCAGGCCATAGGCGCTGGCGACCGCGGCGAAAAATTCCGGAACCGTCAGGTCGCTGAGGTGCAGGTTCACCTCCGCCTGAACGGCGTCGTCCACCGCGAGATTGGCGCCCGTCTTCAGCGCCACCTCGCCCAGGAGCTTCTGCAACTCGACCTTCACGGCCGTCACCGACACGCGATCTCCCTTGACCGCCACGGTGAGATCGGTCTCCTGTTTCTCCTCCCCCTTCCCGCTCTTCTTGCCGCGCTGCTCCAGCGTACGGGCGCTGCGCACGGTGAGCATCACGCTCTGTTGGTCCGCCCCGCGCGTGACAGACACCGGGCTGGGCTCATACATGGCCACCACCAGTTGCACCCCAATACCCTCTTTTGCGCCCTGGGGGGTCGAGAGCTCGAGGTGGCTGACGGGATAGAGGCTGACATCAATGAAGTTCTTGCCGGTCTGGTTGCGGGCGTTGGTGAAGGCCAAGGTGTACCGGTTACTGGTGGAGCTGGAATCGTCATACGAGTTCCAGTCCTGGCTGAGGACGCCGTCGGCCTTCACCGTGATCTGCACGCCATTGCTGAGTTGTTGCGTCTCGATGGACGTGATATTGCAGTACACGAGCGCAGACGCGGCGTGCGGCAGCCAAAGCAACAGACACATGACGATCGGCGAGCAGAGATAGGCGCGTTTAGCCACTGGAATGCTCTCCTTTGTCGGCGGTGCGGCTTTCCACCAGATGCGGCGTTACGAACACCGCGAGCTCGGTCTCGGATTGGGAGCGGTGCGGCGCCCGGAAGAGCCACCCGAGCAGCGGCAGCCGACTCAGCCCGGGCACGTTGCGGTCCAGGCGCGCCTGGTCTCCGGCCTGCAAGCCGGCGAGCAGGATGGTGTCGCCGTCGGAGACGCGCACGTGCGAGGCGGCGCTGCGCCGCGAGATCACCGGCAGCCCGGTCACCGGGTCGGCGCCGCTCAGATTGTCCAGGTGCAACTCCAGGCCCAGCAGCATCTCCCTGCCGCTCCCGAGTTGCGGCGTCACCTGCAGCGAGGTGCCGATGTCCACTGTCTCCAGGCTGGTAGTGGTGTAGCCGTTCTCGATCTGGTTGAGGATCAGGTTTCGTTGTTGTCCCGCGAACACCCGGCCGGTGTGCCCGCTCATCACCCGCACCGTCGCGCGAGAGCGGATGCGTCCCACCGACTTGCTGTCCAGGTAGTCGAGGGCCAGGTCCCAGCCGTGCGGCAATCCATCCAGCACGAGGTAAGAGAGATCGCCGGTGAGCGTGTTGAGCGCGGCGGCCCTGTCACCGGGGAAGCGCGCCAGGCGGAGTTCCCGCACCAAGGCGCTCGCCGAGGCGCATTCCACCGCGACGACCTCCAGCGTCACTTCCCGCGGCGGGAGATCGAGCTTCGCCAGATCGGCGGCCACCCGGTCGGTCAACCACCCAGGGCCGGTGACGAGCAACTCGTTCGCCTGGTCG
>CAZUGW010000010.1:0-9818 GCA_964620055.1 uncultured bacterium | reverse complement strand
GGTCGTCCACCCTCAGGTACTGCATCAGGAAGCCAGGCAGCAGGTCCATGGCGTCCCGAGCGCGCAGATAGCGTAGGGGCAGGCGCCGCGTGCACGCGGCCGCGTAGCCCCCCGCGGTGCCCACGTCCGTCGCCAGGAGCCAGGACCCGTCCGGCAGACACAAGTCGCAGACGCCGCAGCCCATGGCGATGGCCCGGAGCGCCTGTTCCAACGGCAGGTCTCGCAGGTTGCAGCTCACGCGCACGTCCGAGTCGCAGACCGCCGTGACCTTCAGCCCCAGCGTCGAAGCGATGGCCTGGCTCACGTCCTGGAGCTTCGCGTTCACCGCTCTCACGGTGAGACCCTGCGGCGTCGGGCGCACCGTGAGCTCGGTCGGCAGGTCCTCCGGGGTCTTTGCCGGCGGGGGCGGCGGGAAGCGGTCCGAGAGCCAGATGACCATCCGACCTTGGCGGTCCTCCGTAGTAGGAGCGTAGAAATCGTAGCGATACCGGCGGTTCTCCCCCTCGCCCACGACCCATCCCTGGTAGTTCACGATATCCACGGACACCCCGACGCCGTCGTTCCGCGCCGCCCACTCCGGGATGGAGACCTCCACGTGGCTGACCGGATACTTCCCGATGGGGACGAAGCACGATCCCAGCTTGGAGCGAGCGTTGTTGAAGCGCAGGCACATGCGGGTGCATTTCTCCGTCGGCTCGATACTGAAGCCGCCCCCCGGATAGGGAGTAACCGCGAACTGCCCGGAGGAGATCATCCGGTCAAAGTCCCAGAACCCATCCAACTCCCCGTCGGCCTGGATGGTGATCCGCACCCCATTGCTCAACTGCGCGGCCTTGATCTCGGTCAGATTGCAGTAGACCGCGCCGCGCTGCGCCGCCGCCGGCCGCGCCGCCGCGAGCAGGGCCACACCCATCGCGATCGCCAGCAGGAGTCGGCGCATCTCGGGTCACTGCTCCTTCAGGAACTGGTCGTGCAACTGCTGCTCTCGGTTCGCGGGCAGGTGGCCGGTCTGGGAGAGCACGCACGGGGTGATGAAGATCACCAGGTCGGTTCGGAAGCAGACGTTATTCCTCCCGCGGAAGAGGTTCCCGACCAGTGGCAGATGGCCGAAGAACGGGACTCTGGTGGTCACCTGGCGCGTCTCCTCCTGCCGCAGGCCGCCGATGATAATGGTCTGGCCGTCTCGCACCCGCACCGTGGTGTTGGCGGTGCGCGTGCTCTTCTCGGGCAGCCCGGTGATGGGGTCGGGCGCGGAAAGGGTGGAGACCTCGGAGGGCCGGATATCGCAGATGATCTCTTTTCCGTCCCCCGTCCACGGCACGACGTTGAGCCTCACCCCGGCGTCAATGAAATTGCGCATCACCGATCCGCCGTAGTACTCCCCGCCCTGGTTCTCCGCGGGCATCTCGATTGGCTCGCGGAGATAGCGCTGAATTCCCACGAAGAAACTCGCCCGCTGACCGCTCACGGTGGCGATGCGCGGGGCCGCCCGCACGCGGGCGCGGCCCTGGCTGACCAGCGCCTCGAGCCGGACCCGGAACTCTGTCGGGAGGTCGGCGATGCCGCGCACGAGCACCTCCCCCAGGGTGCGTACGGGGAGGAGGACGTTGTCTTGCGGCAGCGGCAGGGTGCCGAACTCCGCGCCGCGCCCGGCGTTCTGCCAGCGCAGGCCGAGGTCTAACGTATCGGCGTCGAAATCGGTGAACTCCACCACCAGGATCTCGAGCATGATCTGCGCCGCCGGGATGTCGAACTGCTTGATGTCGTCCCGGAACTTCCGCAGCACGTCCGTCGGGGCCGACAGCACCACCGCGTTCTGGTCACGGTTTACCTTCACTTGGTCCTGAAGGAAGACCGGCAGCAGACTCTTCGCATTGTCGGCCTCCACGTACTGGGTAGGGATGGACTCGATAGTACTCAGCAGATAGGAGGAGGGCCGCTTCGGGATTCCCTCGCTGATCATGGTGATGCCGCTGAGCCGGCCGGAGGAGAAGCCGTAGGCAGCGACGATGTAGTCCACGATCTCATCCGGCGACTTGTCGCTGAGGTGGACCGTCACCTTCCGATCCTTGATCGCGTCGTCCACCACCAGTTGCATGCCAGTCCGCTCCGCCAGGCGGGCGAAGAGCCGGTGGGCATAGACGTTCACCGCATGCACGGTGACCCCGGTCTGGCCGACCGTGATCTCGGGCTCGGGAGAATCCTTCTTTTCCTCCTTCTTGCTTTTCTCGCCGGCCGACGCGTCATCGGTCTCGCCGGCCGACGCGTCATCGGCCCAGGCCGGCGCGAGGCCCCCTGCCGCGAGGCAGGCCAGCGCGAGGGACAGAGCGATCCATCTGAGACGCAGTACGCGTGTCATCTAACAACACTCCTCCACCTGGACGCGTCATCGAAGAGCAGTCGAAAGAGGACCCCGTTGTCGGGGTTTGGGAACACCCAGCATAGTTATAGACGCATGGCAGCGCCAAAAAGTTGCACTGATTTGGAAATTTTCAACGCGCCTGCCTGCTTCCCTGCCAGACGATCTGAGAGATTCAGAGTTCCGTCCGCCCGGCCACCGCGCGGGCGATGGTGACATCGTCGGCGTAGTCCAGGTCGCCGCCCACCGGCAGACCCAGCGCGATGCGGGTCACCTTCAGCCCCAGCGGCTTCAGCAGTCCGGCCAGGTAGAGGGCGGTGGCGTCGCCCTCCACGGTGGGATTAGTGGCGAGGATGACCTCGGTTACGCCGCTCTGCACCCGCTCCAGCAGTTCGCGGACGCGCAGCGACTCCGGGCCGACCCCGTCCATGGGGGAGAGCAGGCCCTGCAGCACGTGGTAGCGCCCGCGAAATCCGCCGGCGCGCTCCATCGCCAGCAAGTCCCGCGCCTCGGAGACGACGCACAGCGCGTCGCCCTCCCGCTGCGGATCGCTGCAGATCGCGCACAGGTCGTCGTCCGTGAAGTTGAAGCACGCCGGGCACGGGTGGATCTTCTCCTTCACCTCGAGAATGGCGTCGGCCAGGGCCTTGCCATCCTCGGGACTGGCCTGGAGGAGATAGAGCGCGAGGCGCTGGGCCGACTTCGGCCCCACACCCGGCATTTTCTCCAGCTCCTCCATCAACCGCGCCAGCGGCCTGGGATACGCGCGCATCATGTGCTCCTAGAACAGCCCGGGAATACCCAGCCCGCCCGTCAGCCCGCCCATCTTCTCCTCTTGCGCCTTATGGGACTTCTCCAGGGCCTCGCGCACCGCGGCCAGCACCAGGTCCTGCAGCATCTCCACGTCGCTCGGGTCCACCGCCTCGGGGGAGATGCGCAGCTCGAGCAGGTCGCCCGAGCCGTTGGCCACCGCGGTCACCGCCCCGCCGCCGGCGGTCGCCTCCACGCGCAACTCGCCGAGTTGGCGCTGGGCCTCCTCCATATCCCGCTGGAGTTTCTCCATCTGCTTCATCAACTGCCGCTCCATCCCACCGCCGCCGGGGATTTTCATGGTTCCTCCTCCACTCTGCTTCCGGGGAATGTCGAGAGCACGTCTTGGATCAGTTTGGGTTGGCTAGGCGCGGCCGGAGGCCGTCCCTCCTCGTCAGCCAGCTCGCACTTGATCGCCACCGTTGCGCCGACCACGCGCGCGATCGCATCTGAAAGCGCTTTCCTTCGCTCCTCGCTCGTACCCATCTGGCTGTAGTGGAACTGGAAGCGGAAGGTCAGCGTAAGCACCCCCTCCTGCAGTCCAGTCGGAGTCGCCTCGCGCAGGAACGCCCCAATGTTCGCGGAGCGCAGCTTTCTGACCGCGGACAGGATCTCTTCCCACCGCCGCCTGATCTCGGCCAAGGTCTCCGCCTCGTCGCCTGTCGCGGTGGGAGAAGCCGGTGTCTCCGCCGGGGTCGGTTCCGGCGCCGCGGGTGGCGCGGGTGGAGGAGCAGGCGCGGGCGCGCGACGCGCGGTTGGCGTTGGCGAGGGCACGGCAGGCCGTGCCCCTACCTCCGGCGCGGCCGCGGGGCCGCGACATAAGCGCACCGCCATCAATTCCACCAGCAGCCTGGGCTGGCTGGCGAAGCGCATCTCGCGATCCGCCTCGGCCAGCAGGTCGAGCCCGTGGACGATCTCGTCCGCGGTGAGAGCGCGCGCCTGCTCGGCTACCTGCTGCGCCAGTTCCTCCGGCAGGGCCAACGCCTCCGCGCCGCGCTTATCTACCGCCAGCACCAGCAGATTGCGATAGTGCCCGATCAGCCCCACCAGCAGTTGCTTGAGGTCCTTCCCCTCCGCCACCACCCGGTCAATCAAGGCCAGCGCGCCCGCCGTGTCCCGCGCCGTGAAAACCGTCGTGAACGACGAGAGCAGGTCGAAGTCAATCCCGCCGAGGATCTCGCTCACCACCTCCGCGGTGACCGGCCCCTCGGCATAGGCGATAGCCTGGTCGAACAAGGTCAGCGAATCGCGCACCGATCCGTCCGCGGCGTGGGCCAGGATCGCCACCGCCTTCTCGTCCACCGTGATCCCCTCCTGCTCCGCGACCCACTTGAGCAGGGTCTCGATCTCGGGCATCCCGATGCGGTGGAAGTCGAAGCGCTGGCACCGGGAGAGGATGGTGGGGAGCACCCGGTGCGGCTCGGTGGTGGCGAGCACGAAGATCACGTGCCTGGGCGGCTCCTCCAGGGTCTTGAGAAAGGCGTTGAAGGCCTCGCCGGTGGGCACGTGGACTTCGTCAATGATGTAGACCTTGTAACGCGAGTCCGCCGGGGCCAGCCCCACGCGTTCCCGCAGCTCCCTGATCTCGTCTATCCCGCGGTTGGAGGCGGCGTCAATCTCGATCACGTCCAGAGCGGAGCCGGAGATGATGCGGCGGCAGGGCTCGCACTTCCCGCACGGCTCGGCCGAGGTCCCCTCCTCGCAGTTCAGGGCCATCGCCAACACCCGCGCGGTGCTCGTCTTCCCCGTCCCTCGCGGCCCGGTGAAGAGATAGGCGTGCGCGATCCGGTCCGACCGCACGGCGTTCGCCAGGGTCTGGGTGACATGCCTCTGCCCCACCACTTCGGCGAAGCTGCGGGGGCGGTATTTTCGGTAGAGGGAGAGATAGGGCATCGCGCCGTTTCATTTCCATGCAGCCCGCGAAAGACCTGCCGTCGCGCGAGAGGAGGTCGCTTCCTGGCCTGGTAGTGTCCAGAGGGAGTGGGTTGCGCGGCGGAGGGTCCCGGGGAGGAGCAAACGCGGATGAGCCGACACAGACTGCTGGTGATCTTGTGCCTAGTCGCAGTCGTGGCGGTCGCCTACCTCCTTCTGGCGCGGCGCGGACATCGCGCCCTCGGATCGGACATTCCGCCGACCTTCGCCTTCGACGGCGAGTCCTCCGAGCTCAGGCGCACTCAGGTCGTCGCCACCCTCGACGCCCCGATTCAAAAGGGCAAGAACGTCATCTGGTGCGCCTCCTTCCAGGCCGCGTGGAAGAAGCTCCAGAACGACCTAGCGGGCGGGCCGGTGCAGTTGGAGGGAAATCCGGCCCTCGCAGATGCGCTGAATCAGGCCTCCACTCCGGGACGAGAGATTCCGACGGGGTCCCTCTACACCGCCGTGGGCTGGGAGGACAAGGGCATTCTGGAGCAGATCCGCCGGGGCGTCGCGCAACAGTTCCCCGGCAGCGAACCGCCGACCTTCCCAGGCATCATCTCCGGATCGTTCGTCGCCTACTCACACCTGGAGGCGCGAGTCAGGTTCGGCCTGCCGTACTTTCAGAGCACGAAGCCACTGGAGTTCATCGGCGGTGATGGCAAGAAGACGGCAGTGTCGTCCTTCGGCATTCGGGAGGAGGACGAGTATGCGTACAAGGAGTTGCGCAAACAGCCGCGGGTGCTGTTCAGCACCATCAGCGGGGCGCAACCGTTGATACGTCCCTCTGAACCTCCGGAGTACGTCGTGGACCTTGACCGCGCCTCCGAGTCCAGCCAAATCCTCGTCGCGATGGTTCCGCGCGCGGGTACGCTGGCGGACACACTCGCCGCGGTGGAGCAGAAGACCGCCTCTCGTAGCGCGGCGGTGGATCACCCAGGCATCGGAATCAACGACGTGCTCCTCGTCCCCGATGTCGTCTACCGCGTCATCCATCACTTCGCGGACCTGGAAGGGAGACGGTTTCAGAACCCCGCGCTGAAGAACCAGCGCATGGATGTAGCTCAACAGGACGTCCTGTTCCGCCTGGACCGCTCTGGAGCTGAACTACGCGCCGAGTCGAAGACGTATGTGATGCCAGCCCCGACGCACTTCGTCTTCGACCACCCCTTCCTCATCACCATGCGAAAGCGCGGCGAGACGCGGCCTTACTTCGTCATGTGGGTGGACAACGCGGAGTTGCTGACGCCAATGAAGTAGGGGCGACCCGGCGGGTCGCCCAAGCGCAGTCGCCTGCCAAAGGGCGAGTCACCGACTCGCCCCTACCGGCCTCATTCCCATCCCCTCACCCCGCGCTATCTTCGTCTTCCTCGCCTTCAACGCGAACGCCATCACCACCTCCTCCCCCTCCTTCACCCACGTCCCGCTCTGCAGTAGCCGCGGTCTCGCCACCTCCCTCAGTGGCACGCCGTTCACGCTCCACCTGCCTGCCGGCGCGTTCGCCAGTCGTACCGTGAACCGCTCACACCCGATCGGTGAGGTGATCTCGCACCCCTCCGCGGTATCGGTGATGTCCACCATCGCCCGCGCCATCCAGTAGTGCGCGATCTCGCTCGTCTTCATCCAGAGGATGGTGTCGAGTTGATTGAGCCGCTGCACCACCGTCTTGAAGATGTTGAACCCGACCTCCTCCCCCTCGAAGTAGAAGCCAGGCCAGTGCGAGACCATGATCGCGGGGCAGCCGGCCGCGATCAACTCCGGCATCCGCCCCCCTTGCAGGTCCTCCGTGATGCACTGGTCAGGATGGCCGATGGCCTTGCGGTTGTTCCCCTCCCAGCCCGCGAACCAGTCCCCCGTGCCGGCGATGATGCCCACACAGCACTCGGCCTTCTGCTTGTCTAGCGAGTAGAGCTTCGGATACGGCAGCGGCTCCTTGTCCGAGGCGTAGACTTCGCAGAAGAGGAAGGGGCGCGAGTTGTGATTCACCTCTTTCTGCGCCCACAGCGTGGACGCCGCGTAGTTCTCCAGGTCCACCTTCTGGAACGCGCCGGGGCTGGTGACGCCTTCCGCGGCGATGTCGCAGTTGTGCAGAATGCGCAGGGCCGCCGCGATATAGGGCGCGAGCGTCTCGAACGGAACGGGCCGCTCCGCCCACTCCCCCTGCTCCCACTCGTCCGTCATCATCCAGTCCGTCAGATTCACCACCTTGCAGTGCGTGATCATCTCGGGCGTGAGATCCCAGTGCGGCCGGATGATCTCCTTGGTGGCCGCGATCCACTCGTCCACCTTCGCCTTCGAGAACCCGGGCAGTCCGAGATCAATCGTCCCCAGCCCGCCCGGCATCGGCACGAAGCTGAACTTGCCCTTCACCCCCTGGTCCGCGCACCACTCCCCAAACTTGCGCAGGAAAGAGACGGGAATCTCGACGGAGGGCACCTCGGCCGCGTCGTTCCCCCGGCGCAGCTTGATCCAGTAGTGGCTCAGATTCACCACCGGGCAGGAATCGTCCAGGATCATGCTCACCGGCACGCGGCAGAGCGGGTTCTCAATGGTTGCTTTCATGGTCGGCCCCTTGCGTGACTGTTACCAGCGCCGTGCTTCGGCGCGCCGGGCGGCGGTTCCTGGCGATCAGCAATCCCAAGGCCAACACCAGCGGCGGCCCGTACTCGGCGAACCGCACCCACGGAATCTCCTCCCGCCCCGGCGCGAAGCCGTGCGCATAAAAGAAGAACGCGGTCCCGGTGAACAGCAGCCACACCGGTCGCGGCCGGAGGCACAGGAATGGCACAGTCCAGGCGAGATACCAGGGGTAGAACACTGGGCTCAGCAGATAGAATCCTGCCAAGGCCAGAAAGCAGGTATCTAACACGGATAATTCGTCGTCCTGGCGTTTCGCCCTGAACCACAGGAACACCAGCCACGCGGCGAACGCCAGCCCACAGACGCGCCGTGCGAGGAGCGCGTGCTCGCCGGAAAACCAGGAGGCGATGAGATCCACCGCCTCGTAGATCGCCGTGTACCCATGCCAGCGCGCCGCGTACCTCCCGATCCCCCGCGACGTCGCCGCGCCGGCCGAGACGAACGGCAGATACGCGAGTACGCCGGCGGCCACGAAGCCCGCCGCGAACCACGCTCTTCTCGGCCGCGCCGCGAACAGGAAGAGCGGGAGCATGAAGAGCGCATACCCCTTCGCCAGGACGCTCGCCGCGAGCGACGCGCCGGACAGCGCCCGCGCGGTTCCCGACGCCCGTGGCAACAGCCGCATGGTGAGCACCAGGAAGAAGAGGCCGATGCTGTCCAGGTGCCCCCGCGCCACCACCTCGCCGACGATCAACGGGTGCCACGCGTAGAGCAGCACCCACACCGGCGGCCGCCGCAGCCTCACCAGCAGCCCCGGCAGCAGCAACACCGTGCCAATATCGAAGAGCGCGAGGATCAGCTTGAGCGTGATGATGCGGTCGGTGGGGAGCATGTCGGCGAATGCGAAGACGTACTGCGCCACGGGTGGATACGCCGCGGGTACGTACTTGTACTGCACCTGCGTCCAGATCCAATCGTGCAGGGGCGCGAGGCGAGGCGAGTTCGGCGCCTCGGCGAACGGGTTGTAACCCGCGTGTACGACTCTCCCCTCCCACAGGTAGCGGTAGATATCCGAAGTCGTCACCGGCCTGACCGGCGCGAGGGTGAGCCGCATCACGATTCCGACCGCGAGCACGAACCACACCGTCCGCCGCGAGGCCCCGTGTCCTAGTCGCCAGACGACGCGCACCGCGAGGAGGAATACCGCGAACGCGGCCAGGAAGTACACGATCTGCGCGGCGCGCGTGTGGAGGGTCAGGTCGGTGTGGGCGAATAGCCAGAGGAGGAGCCAGAGCGCGACCGCCACCGCCCCCAGCGCGAACCTCGCCGTGCGGTCACCGTGCCCGTGTGCGACTGCTTCCCTGGTCTCGGTCAGCGCCCCCATACCCTTGTGCCCGAAACGGGGGCGGTCCGCCTAAGGCGGACCGCCCAATTCATGTGACCGTGCACCCGCCGTCGAACGAACCGCCCAGGCGGAATGAGCGTAGCCTGCTCGGGTCGGACGATCTGCGGCACGCCGGCTCCGTTGCTTACCGCTGCTTCCTTCCGGACCTGACGGGTTTCACAAAGAGTCTGCTGCGCAGGGCCCGACCGTCAACACCGCTTGCGCCCCCCACGTCCCTAAACGATGCACCCTCGGGCGGGAATTCGACCCCGCTATAGCGGATTGCGGGTACAGGGCACCGCTAGCTCCCCATCTAGCACGATCACAATCCATCAGCATTATAGCACAGTCGCGCCGCGATGGAATGCTCGCTTCCCTTACGGGCGTGATCGGCTCGCGTTGATGATATGCGAGGCCTTGGTTGTCATCCCGAGCGAAGCGAGGGATCAATCTCCCATGATCCCGCTCCCGAAGGGAGCGGACACCGCTTGACTAATGACAGGCGCTAACCCCCCTCACTTCCCCACCGTCAACTCGATCCGCACCTCTTTTTTCCCCGACGGTTGGTAGAAGAAGGCCCGCCTCTCCCCCTTCCCGCTCACCAGCAGGATGTTCTCGAACGGTTGGTCGCCGACCTTGCCGCGCCCCATCACCACCGCCCCGCGGAATAGCTTCGTGTAGTAGATCTCCACCTGATCCATCGAGTCCGGCGTGGTGACCACCAGCTTCTGCGCGAAGTCGCCCACGTTCGTCAGCGGCGCCGCGGTCTCG
>CAZUGW010000009.1:4691-21101 GCA_964620055.1 uncultured bacterium | reverse complement strand
CCCTTCGGCGTGTTCCAGCGGGTCGCCGGGATCGCGCTCCCGGGGGAGGCGGTGATCTTCCCGCGTCCGCTCTCCCTGCTCACCGACCTGGACGAGGGCGGGACGGATATCCGGGGTACCATCTCCGGTGAGCTGGCCTTAGCCTCTGATTCCGGGATGGACTTCTACGGGATCCGCGACTACCAGCCGGGGGACGAGTTGCGGCGCATCCACTGGCCGGCCACGGCGCACCACGGCAAGATCACGGTGATCGAGTTCGAGCGCGGCACCTCGGGGAGCGTGGTGGTGGTGCTCGACACCAAGCACGGGAGCGAATACGGGGAGGGGATAGAGACGACGCTCGAGGTGGGGGTGCGGATCGCGGCCTCGCTCGCCCACTGGGCGCTGACCAACGACGGGACGGCCTGCCTGGCGATGGACACGGCCTCCGAGGCGCGCTGGGAACAAGCGGACTACCCCGACCAGGAGCGCTGGATTCTCGAGGCGCTCGCCTGGGCGCGGGCCGACGGGCGGCTACCGGTGTCCGCGGTAGCGGAGTGGACCGCGGCGCGGATCCCGACGGGCGCGGCGGTGATCATTCTCACGGCCGCGCCGGACGCGAATCTCCCCGCGGTAGTGCAGTGGCTGACCGATGCGAACGCGCACGTCGCGGTGTTGACGCCCGAGGCCGACTCCTTCGGCGAGGCCGCCGGGCTCTCGCCGGAGATGGAGCACGCGCTCCGGATCGCCGGGGCGCGCTTGACCGGCTACCGGCGCGGGCGCGGACTCCAGGAGTTTCTGAACCATGTCCTCCTTAGCCGGGTCTGAGCGAACCAGCCGGATAGACGCGCTGGCCTTCTCCCTCGCCGCGGGCGGCGCCCTGGCCACCGCGACCTACGCCGCCGGGGCCGCTACCAGCGCCCCCGGCCTGGGGCTGACCGGCGCGGAACTGGCCCTGGTCGGGGCGGCGGCGAGTTGGTGGATGCGCCGCTTGCCGCCCGCCCGCTCTCTCCTCTTCGGCTCCCTCTTGGGACTGCTCGCCGGCGCCTACTGGTATGTGCGCCTGGAGCAGAACCTGGGCGTCACCAACGACGAGCCCGGCCTGATCCTGGCGCTCCGGATGACCGTCCCGCTGGTCGCCGCCTCCTTCCTCTTGACCAGGGTCGAGATCGCGGCCTTCGCGCTCGTCCCCGGGGTGACGGTCCTCGGCCTGGCGGCGGGCCAGGGCGATGAGGCGGCGGCGCAATTCGGCTTCACGCTCTTCCTGCCGCTGGCGCTGCTGGCCGTGGGATACGCGATGATGTCCACGGGCGAGGATTCCGGCGACGCGCATCGGCTGCCCGAGCACGCCGCGCACCTGCGGGGGCCCCTGAGTTGGCGCGGGCGCCACTGGACAACGCTCGGCGGCTCGATCCTCCTCATCATGATCCTGGCCCAGGTGATCAATATCCCCGTCGCAAGCTGGGCCGCCGCCCACCGCTGACATGCCCACGCACGCCGCCAACTACGCCATCGGGCGCGGGCCCATCAAGCTCAGCGACACCCCGCTGCTGGCCTACACCGGAGATTACGCGCCCTATTGGCGCGGGCAGGTCTACGACAAGTACCTCGGCACGGCCTGGGGTCGCTCCGAGGCGGGCAACCCGCAGTCTGAGTTGGAGGCCTTCCCCGCGAACGGCACACTGGAGCTCGCGGTGCGCGGCACGCCCGTGCCCGAGAGTCCCACCACCCAGTACGTCACGGCGAAAGCGGACCTGCCGTTCGTCTTCTACGCGCCCGGGCAGGCTGTGGAGATCTCCGCGCGCGGCGCGCTCTCCATCCCCGCCTCCTCGCACGTGGTGGTGAACGGCTACGGCCTGGCGGAAGTGCCCGGCGGCACCATGCTCCAGGGGACGAGCTACGCCGTGACCGCGGTCCCGCTCGAGCCATCGCGCACCACGCCCGCGGCCCCCGAGGAGCAGATTAGCGACAAGTACCTGAAGGTGCCGCTCGAGGCCGACCGGGTGGCCGAACTGGCGAGGAAGATCGTCGGCGACGAGAAGTCGCCGGCGCGCAAGCTGGCGGCCCTCACAGGCTACCTGCAGCAGAACTGCTTGTACGACACCAACGCGCCGGTCATCCCGCCCGGCAACGACGCGGTGGACTACTTCGTCTTCCATCAGAAAGTGGGCTACTGCGACCTCTTCGCCTCCTCCCTCGCCATCATGGGGCGGGCGGTCGGAGTCCCCACGCGGCTGGTCACCGGCTACGCGTTTCCCATGGCCACCAGCACCCCGGCCGCCGGGCGGCAGGCCTTCGTGCTTCGCGAGTCCGACGGGCACGCCTGGGTGGAAGCCTACCTTCCCGCCTCCGGCGGCTGGGTGACCTTGGACGCGACCCCCGCTGGCAAGGAATCCGCGCCCAGCCCCGGGTGGGCGAAGGCCAGCCTCTTGCGGCTGGGGGTGGTGTGGCGAAACCGGCCGCTGGCGATGGTGGGAGGGATACTCGCCGCCGTGCTGCTCCTCGCAGTGGCGGTCTTCCTCACCGCGAAGGCCGTCGCCCGCCGGCGTGCTGGCGAACAAGTGGTGGAGCAAGACTGGCGGGCCGTGGTGGCCGCGATCTACGTGACGCTGTGCCGAACGCTGCGCCGCCGCGGCTACCCGCGGCATGTGACTGAGACGCCGTTCGAATACCTCGTCACCCTGGAGCGCATGTGGCGCGCTGCCGATCAGGACTGCGCCGCGGCCCTCCCCCCACTGCGCAGCCTCACCGACACCTTCGTCCTCGCCCGCTACAGCCCCGCCCCGGTGACCGAGGAGGCGGCCCGCTCCGCCGAGACGTGTCTGGTGGAGGTGCGGAGAGCGCTCTCGACGAGGCGGCGAGAGGCGGTGGATCTGAAGCGGCTGTGAAAGCAGGGGCCGGGGGCCAGGAGGGATAGGAAAAGACGGCGGAGGTCGTATGACCTCCGCCGTCTGTTGCAGGTTAGCGTCGGCAGTTCCAGGGCCCCTGAACCCTGGCCCCCGGCCCCTGGCCCCTGGCCCCTAGATCGCCGCATCCTCCTCTATCCTCGGCTCATCATCTCCCACGCCGTCGGCCTCGTCCTCATCGTCATCGGGACCGATGGGATTGATGTCGGCCAGGTCGCGGATCAACTCCTCCTCCGGGCCGACCATGTCCGCGTCGCCGAAGACGCTGCGCAGTCGCTCGGCCTCAGCCTGGGTGGCGGTGATCCGCAGGGCCTCCTCTCCCGGAGGTCCTTGCACCTTCAGGTTGCGGTAGCGGCCCATGCCGGTGCCGGCCGGGATGAGGCGGCCGATGATCACGTTCTCCTTCAGGCCGATCAGGTTGTCCACCTTGCCCTGGATGGCGGCCTCGGTGAGTACCCGCGTGGTCTTCTGGAAGGAGGCCGCGGACAGGAAGCTGTCCGTCGCCAGGGAGGCCTCGGTGATTCCGAGCAGCACCCACTCCGCGGCGGCCTCGACGCCGCCGCGCTCGCGGATCTCGCGGTTCACCTCATCGAAGAAGAACCGGTCGTAGATCTTGCCGGGCAGCAGTTCCGTGCCGCCCGAGTCGAGAATCCGGCGCTTGCGCAACATCTGGCGGACGATCACCTCGATGTGCTTGTCGTTGATGTTCACGCCGTGGGAGGTGTAGACGGCCTGGATCTCCCGCACCAGATACTCCTGCACAGCGCGCGTGCCCTGCATCTGGAGCACCTTCTGCGGGTCCAGCGGACCCTCGGTCAGCGCGTCGCCGGCGAGCACCACGTCGCCCTCCTTGACCGGCAGCACGCCGCGGTAAGGCACCAAGTGACGCCGCTCGATAGTCACCTCGCGGACGCGCCGCTCCAGCAAAGTGGCGATGACCTGCGGAGTCAGCTCGGACCCGGCCGAGGCGATCTGCGTGCCGTCCTTAGCGGCCACGTCCCGCGCCAGGACTTCGCCGTAGAGCTTCTCGGGATGCTCGCCGTCCACCATCTGGTCGGAGTGGATGATGACCCACTTCACGCCCGGGACCTCGATCCCGGCGACCACGCCGTCCACCTCGGAGATGATGGCCTGGCCCTTCGGGCGGCGCGCCTCGAACAATTCCACGACGCGGAGCAGACCCTTGACCTGCTCCTCCATCACCCGCACGAGTTGCTGTACGACGCGACGCTGCTCGGTGTCGAGGCTGACGCGGCGCTTACCGCCGGCCGGCTTTGTCCCGGCCTTCGCGCGAGAAGGCTTCGGCTTCTCCGTCTCCTCCTTCGGGCTGAGGCGGACGATCCCGGCCTTCACATCACCCCAGAACTGCTCCAGGGTGCGTTTCTTGTTCTCCTTCACCTGCGCCACCCCGGTCAGGTACTGACCGGCGACGCCGCCGGTGTGGAAGGTCCGCATGGTCAACTGCGTGCCCGGCTCGCCGATGGACTGGGCGGCGATGATGCCTGCCGCCTCTCCCACCTCCACCATCCGGCTGGTGGCAAAATCGCGGCCGTAACACAAGGCGCAGATGCCCTGCGACATCTCGCAGGTGAGCGCCGAACGCACGAACACTGCGCCTCTCGCCAGGCCGCCCTTGTTCCCCAGGTCCTCCGCGAGGCGGCGCAGCTTGGCGGCGGCGGTGTCGGAGACCTCGCTCCCCTTCGCCGCCAGCACCTTCCCGGTGAACGGATCGGCGAGGTCCATGGGTGCGGCCTGGCCCACCTTGAGGCCCTTCACCGCGCGGGCGAACTGTTCGCACTCCTCCGCGGTGCGCTTGATGGCGGTGAGGGCCGGCATGACGTCACGGGCGCGGAATTCCTCTCCGCAGTCGGCGCACACCTTCCTCAATTCCAGACCGCTGTGACACTTGGGGCAGGCGACCTCCTCCAGCAGGAGCGAAGTCGGCACGGGCGGACCGGTGGGAACCTCGGGCTCGCCCTCCTCCGCCTCCTCGATCTCTTCCTCGACTGCGGTCTCCTCGGCCTGTTCCGCCTGGGCCGCTTCCGCCGCCGGAGTGTACTCCTCCGCCTCGAGTTGCCCCTCGAAGTAGGCGTCCACCGCCTCCGGCTCGCTCAGCAACTCGCCGCAGGCCGGGCAGAGGTAGAAGTTCTGCAGATCGCCGGTGCAACTCGGGCACGGCTGATCCGAGTTGTCGCTGATCTCCCGGCCCGCCTTCAAGATCACCTTGTCGGTGCGCGGGTCAACCACGTCCTGCGGGGCAATGCGGCCCTCGATGCGGCGCTCCAGAGATTCGATCTCACCGGAGCCGCTGCGGATGGCCGCGACCCAAATGCCGTTGCTCGTCCCGCAGTCAATGTCGCGGATGATCACATCCTGCGAAACGTCCACCAGGCGCCGGGTGAGGTAGCCGGCATCGGCGGTGCGCAACGCGGTGTCCGCCAATCCCTTCCGGCCGCCGTGCGTGGAGACGAAGTACTCCAGCACGCTTAGGCCCTCGTGGAAGTTGGACTTGATGGGCAGATCCTCGATGAATCGCCCGAACGGGTCGGCCATCAGACCGCGCATCCCCGCGATCTGGCTGATCTGGCGCGGGGTGCCGCGGGCGCCGGAGTTCGCCATCATGTAGATCGGGTTGAACGGGTCAATGTTGCTCAGGATGGCCTGCGACACCTCGTCCGCGGCCTGGTTCCACCGACGGCAGACGCTGTCGGAGCGCTCGCCGGCGCTGATCAGACCCTTGGCGAAGTTGTCGTTGATCCGCTGCACCTCGGCCTCGGTGCGGGCGATGATCTCCGCGCGCCGGGCCTTGGGCACGTCCATGTCCGCCATGGAGATGGTGATGCCGGCGATGGTGGCGTAGCGGAACCCCAACTCCTTGAGGTCGTCCACCAACTGCACCGCGCGGGCGGAGCCGTAATGCCGGTAGCACTCGCGCACCACCTTGCCCAGTTCCTTGTCGTCAATCACCCGGTCCATGAACCGCAGCTTGGGCGGGAGGAGTTCGTTGAAGATGATGCGTCCGGCGGTGGTGTTGATCAGCGCGCCGTCAATCCGCACCTTGACGTCGGCGTGGAGGTCGAGCGCGCCCATCTCGTAGGCCAGCCGAGCCTCGTTCGGGCCGCTGAACTCCTTGCCCGTGCCCTTCGCGCCGACCCGCTTCTGGGTGAGGTAGTAGCACCCCAAGATAATGTCGCGGGTGGGCGTCACCACCGGCTTGCCGTCGGCCGGCGAAAACAGGTTGGCCGTGGACATCATCAGGATGCGCGCCTCGGCCTGGGCGGCGGTGGAGAGCGGCACGTGGACCGCCATCTGGTCGCCGTCGAAGTCCGCGCCGAAGGCGAAGCACACCAGCGGGTGAATCTGGATCGCCTTGCCGTCCACCAGGATCGGCTCGAAGGCCTGGATGCCCAGGCGGTGAAGGGTGGGGGCGCGGTTCAGCATGATGGGGTGATTCTGGATCACCTCCTCCAGCGCGTCCCACACCTCGGGCCGCATCCGGTCCACCATCTTCTTCGCCGTCTTCACGTTAGTGGTGAAGCCGCGCTCCACCAGCCGCTTCATCACGAAGGGCTTGAAGAGCTCCAGGGCCATCTCCTTGGGGAGCCCGCACTGGTGGAGCTTGAGGTGCGGGTTGACCACGATCACAGAGCGGCCGGAGTAGTCCACGCGCTTGCCCAGCAGGTTCTTGCGGAAGCGCCCCTCCTTGCCCTTGAGCATGTCGGAGAGGGACTTGAGCGGGCGGTTGTTGGAGCCTGTGACGGGACGACTGCGCCGGCCGTTGTCAATCAGCGCGTCCACCGCCTCCTGGAGCAGCCGCTTCTCGTGGTTGATGATGGACTCGGGCGCGTGCAGCGCCTTGATCTTCTTTAGCCGGTTGTTGCGGTTGATGATGCGCCGGTAGAGGTCGTTCAGGTCGCTGGTCGCGAACCGGCCGCCGTCGAGCTGGACCATGGGGCGCAGTTCCGGCGGGATCACCGGGATCATGTCCAGGACCATCCACTCCGGGCGGTTCTGGGACTTGCGGAAGGACTCCGCCACCTCCAACCGCTTGATGGAGCGGGCCCGCTTCGGGCCGGTGGTCTCCTTGATCTCCTGGCGCAGCTCGCGGCACAACTCCTCGAGGTCAATCCCCTTGAGCAGGTCGCGGACGGCGGAAGCGCCGAGGCCGGCGCGGTAGAGTTGGTCGTAGTCGCGACCGTGGGCGGCCGTGAGCGCGTCCACGACGCGGTTGATGGCGCGATACTCCGGCTCGGCGATGAGTTGCTGCCGGGTCAGACCGGGGTCCGCGTCCAGCTTCGCCCCGAGCAGCAGCTTCAGGCCGGTGTCGAGCTGGTTCTTGCGATCTTCCGCCGCGCGCTCCTCTTCCTTGGTGCGGGCCTCGGCCCACGCGACGATGTCGCCGGCCTCGACCCCCTCCTCCACCTCGCCCGCCTGGAGCTTGACGAGGCGGTCGTCTCGCTCCGCCTTGATCGCCAGGACGTGCTCGGCGGCCTGCGCCTCGGCCTGGCGCTGGTGCTTCTCCACCAGGTCCTTGATGCGGTCCACGCTCTCACGCAGCAACTCGTAATCCACATGCGTGACGATGTAGCTGGCGAAGTAGATTACCTTCTCCAGCGGCCGCGGCGAGATGTTGAGCAACAGGCTCATGGGGCTGGGGACGCCCTTCAGGTACCAGATGTGGCTGACCGGCGCGGCGAGTTCGATGTGCCCCATCCGCTCCCGGCGCACCTTCGCCCGGGTCACCTCCACCCCACAGCGATCGCACGTGATACCCCGGAACTTGATCTTGCGGTACTTGCCGCAGTGGCACTCCCAGTCGCGGATCGGACCGAAGATCCGCTCGCAGAAGAGCCCGTCCGGCTCCGGTTTGAACGTGCGGTAGTTGATGGTCTCGGGCTTCTTCACCTCGCCCTTCGACCACCGCCGGATCTCCTCCGAGGAGGCGAGTCCCAACCGCAGCTGATCGAACTTCGTGCTATCTACCATGCGTTGCCGCTCCTTACCTTACTCCACAACTTCACACGCGCCCCGACTGGTACAGGAAATGCAAAAAGCCTTTTTGCCTTTCCCCTTTTGCCTTGCTAGGCCGGCGCCTCTTCTCCCTCCGCGACATCCAGGCTCATCGGCTCGGCCTCTTTGGACTCCACCGTGAGTTGGAGGCCGAGGCTCTGCAACTCCTTGATCAGGATCTTGAAGGACTCCGGGATGCCCGGCTCCATGATCGGCTCGCCCTTGACGATGGACTCGTAGGTCTTCACCCGCCCGTAGACGTCGTCGGACTTGATGGTGAGGATCTCCTGCAGGGTGTGGGCCGCGCCGTAGGCCTCCAGCGCCCACACCTCCATCTCGCCAAAGCGCTGCCCGCCGAACTGGGCCTTCCCGCCCAGCGGCTGCTGCGTGACCAAGGAGTATGGCCCCGTCGAACGGGCGTGGATCTTGTCCTCCACCAGGTGGATGAGCTTCATGGTGTAGATCATCCCGACGGTGATGGGCTGGTTGAACCGCTCGCCAGTGCGGCCGTCGTAAAGCCAGTACTTGCCGGTATTGGGATCGAAACCGACCAGCTCCTCGACCCGGCTGACGATACGCTCCACCACGTACTTGGCGCGCGCCTCCGCGCCGCGCCTCCGCGCCCACTCCTCCGGGTCAACCGCCACCCACTCCGCGGCCCGCTCCAGGTCGGCCGGGTCGCCCTGGGCCAGGTATCGGCCCAGGGAAACCTGCAGCGCCGGGTAGTCGAGCTTCTCGTTCCACCACCCGTTGCCGAGCTTGATATCCTCCGTCACGTACTTCTGCAAGGCCCGCCGGCGGAATCGCTCGGCCGCCACCTTGAAGTAATTCAGAATCTCTTTGTCAGTCGCGCCCTCGAAGATCGGGTTCTCGAAGGCGACGCCCAGTTCCGCCGCCACCAGGCCCATGTGGGTCTCGAGAATCTGGCCGATGTTCAACCGGGAGGGCACGCCGAGCGGGTTGAGGATCATCTCCACCGGGGTGCCGTCCGGCAGGAACGGCAGGTCCTCCAGCGGCAGGATCTTGGACACCACGCCCTTGTTGCCGTGGCGCCCGGCCAGCTTGTCGCCCTCCATGATCTTGCGGCGCTGGGCGACATAGGTGCGCACCAACTGGTTCACGCCAGGCAGCAGTTCGTCGCCGGGCTCGCGCTTCAGTTCGCCGCCGCACCGGTCACAATAGTGGCGGTGCTGGTTCTTCCCCACCTGATACTCCGTGTCGCACTTCTGGCAGCGAAACTTCAGGCGGGAGAACCGCTTGATGTCCACCACTTTGCCCTTCTCGCCGTGCGGCACGCGCAGGGAGGTGTCGCGCATCTCCGCCGCTTTCTCGCCGAAGATGGCGCGCACCAGCTTCTCCTCGGAGGTGAGCTCCTCCTGACCCTTCGGGGCGACCTTGCCCACCAGGATATCCTCGGCCCGGACGTGCGCGCCGAGCCGCACCACCCCGTCCTCGTCCAGGTCCTTGAGGGCCTCGTCGCCGACGTTGGGGATATCGCGGGTGATCTCCTCCGGCCCCACCTTGGTATCGCGGGCCTCGACCTCGTACTTCTCGATATGCACCGAGGTGAAGACGTCGTCGCGCACCAGCCGCTCGCTGAGCACGATCGCGTCCTCGTAGTTATAGCCCTCCCACGGCATGAAGGCCACCAGAATATTGCGCCCCAGCGCGAGGTTGCCCTGCGCGGTGCTGGGCCCGTCGGCGAGCACGTCGCCCTTCAGCACGAACTGCTCGCGGCGGACGATGGGGCGCTGATTGATGCACGTGGCGTGGTTGGAACGGACGAACTTTTGCAGATAGTACACGTCCACGACCCCGTCCAGCCGCGTGATCTCGAGGCGATCCGCGGCCACGGAGGTCACCATCCCGTCGGCCCGCGCCAGGGTGACCGCGCCTGAATCCTGGGCCGCCCGGCCCTCCACCCCGGTGCGCACGAAGGGGGCCTCGGTGAGCACCAGCGGCACGGCCTGGCGCTGCATGTTGGAACCCATCAGGGCGCGGTTGGTATCGTCGTTCTCCAGGAACGGGATCAGGCAGGCGGCGACGGAGACGATCTGCTTGGGCGAGAGGTCCACGAAGTCTATCTCCGTCGTCGGCACCTGCGGATAGGAATCCCGATAGCGCACGATCACCAGATCCGTGGCGATCCGACCCTTGTCATCCACCGGCACGGAGGCCGGGGCGATGCGGTAGGTGTCCTCCTCGTCGGCGGTGAGATAGACGACCTCGTCGGTCACCACGCCGTTCGTCACGCGGCGGTACGGCGTCTCGAGGAACCCGTACTCATCCAGGCGGGCGTAGATGGCCATCGAGCCGATCAGGCCGATGTTCGGGCCTTCCGGGGTCTCGATGGGGCAGATGCGACCATAGTGGGAGTGGTGAACGTCGCGCACTTCCAGCTTCGCGCTCTGCCGGCTCAACCCGCCCGGGCCGAGGGCGCTGAGGCGCCGCTTGTGGGTCAACTCGGCCAGCGGGTTGGTCTCGTCCATGAACTGACTCAACTGGCTGGACCCGAAGAAACTCTTGATCGCCGCCGAGATCGGCTTGGTGGAGACGATGGACTGCGGCGTCACCTGCTCGGGGTCGAGGGAGGTCATGCGCTCCCGGCAGATCCGCTCCATCCGCAGGAACCCGATGCGGAACTGGTTCTGCAAGAGCTCGCCCACGCTCCGCACTCGCTTGTTCATCAGGTGGTCAATCTCGTCCACGCTGGTGGTCTCATCACCCCCGCTGAGCCGGATGAGATAGCGCAAGATCGCGATCACGTCCTCTTTGGTGAGGGTGCGGACGCCCTCCGGCAACTCCAGCCCCAGCTTCTTGTTCAGCTTATAGCGCCCCACCCGCGCCAGATCGTAGCGGCGGTTGTCCGCGAACAAGCTGGAGAGACGGTTGCGGGCGATTTCCGGGGTCACCGGGTCGCCGGGCCGCTCTCGCTTGTAGATGTCAATCAGCGCCTCTTCCTCGGTATGAGTCGGATCGCGATCCATGGTGTGGTCAATCAGCGAATGCAGCACCGCGAGGCGCAAGTTCTTCGGCTTCAGTTCGATAATGAGGCGCGCCGCGTCGTGATCGAGGCGATGGCCCGCCTCCGCGATCACCTCTCCGCTGTCCGGATCCACTACCCGGTCCCACACCCGCCGGTCCACCAGCTCGGTGGAGCCCAGTTTCTCCGGCGTCTCCGGCTCCCCGAAGAGATGCACCAACTGCGCATCGGTGGAGCACTTGAGGCCCTCGCTGCCCGGGGCGCGGTTGATGGAGTTCAGCGCCCGCAGCAGCGTGGTCACGGGGAACTTGTGGGCCTGGCCGATCTTCACCGAGACCAGACCGTTGGCGTCGGAGTCAATATCCAGCCACGCGCCCTCGCTGGGGATCACCTGCGCGCTGTAGAGAATGCGGCCGCTGAAGTCGATGGTGTCACGAAAGTAGACGCCCGGCGAGCGCGCCAACTGGCTCACCACGCAGCGCCCCGCGCCATTGATCACGAACGTGCCGTTCTCGGTCATGATGGGAAGCTCGCCGAGATAGACCTCGGACTCCTTGATCTCCCCGGTGCGCCGGTTGTGGAGCCACACCCGCGCCTTCAACGGCGCCTCGAAGGTGGCGTCCCGGGCGTGGCACTCATAGAGATCGTATTTGGGCTCGCCCAGGTAGTACTTGGGCTCCCCGTCCACCGGGTCGCAGAACGACAAGGCGAGGTTCCCCGTGAAGTCCTCGATCGGGGAGAAACTGCGGAACAACTGTCCCAACCCCTCCTCCTGGAACCAGCGATACGAATCCAGTTGGATTTCGATCAGGTTGGGGATTTCGGCCTTCACTCGGCCCTGATTCGGCAAGCGACCCTTGACTTTGACTACGGTCATGGCGGTGCCACTCCTTCGGAGAGAATCGTGCCCCCCCCACACGCGCTTCTTGCCGGCCTCAGGCCACAGTACAGGCGCTAAGATACCGGCACATTATGCTTAGTCACGCGAGAGGATTACACGGGTTGGCGAAACGTTGCTCACGATCGCCGGCCGGGAGGCCTTCGACTCCCCCAATTCATATCCGCAAAACTATAATGTACAGGCCCTTATACCCAAAGTCAAGGCCTTTGTGAAGGTTTTTTCCCACTATCTCCGGCGAGATGAGGCCCCGAACTCACCCCTTCGGGAAGAACACCCGCTCCGCATTCCCCCAGTACAGCCTCTCTTTCACCTCCTCCGACAACTCGGACGATTCGATCGCCCCGATCGCCAGATTCGGATGAAACAGCGTGCAGTCCGTGCCGAACACGAGATTGTTGCTCCCGACCACGGCCAAGGCGAGCTCGTACTTGCCCAGCTCGGAGATGCTGGAGACTGGGTCGAGATAGACGTTCTCCGGGAGGACCTCGCCCAGCAACCGCTCGCACTGCCGCCATTCCCACCCGCCCATATGGGTGAGAATCATCGGCGCCCCGTAGCCCGCCGCCAGTTCGATGGCGCACTGCATGGAGTGGAACGAGAACGTGTGCAGCAACACCGGGAGTCCGTACTCGCGCACCGCGGTGAACAGCTTGCGATAGGCCGGGCCGTTGTAGGGCAGGCCGTGGTAATCGTCCCGGCTCTTCAATCCGATGAACTTGGCATGGGTACGGAGGGTCTCGGCCTGGGCGACGGAGTCTGCCTCCCGGTGCGGGTCCACATAGATGTACCCGTACAGCATCTCATGCCGCTCGATCACCCTCTGAGTCTCCTGGTTGCCGGAGACGAGGTCGGTCAGAATCGCGCGAATAGAACTGACCACCGCCTTCTCGATCCCGCACGACCGCAGTACGGTGACCAGCGCCTCCGCTTCCCACTTCCGGCCGGGGATGGAGTTCCAGGGGCCGCAGTGGGTGTGGACGTCGAACCTCCTCATCCTTCCGCCTCCAGCAACCGGCGAGCGTTGGCGGAGGCGATACGGCCGATCTGCAAGCCCGTCAGCCCCGAGCCGCTCAGCAGCATCGCCGCGCAGCCGACCTGCAGACTCGGGTAATCCGAACCGAACAGCAGCCGGTCCGACCCGAAGGCCTCGGCGAGCATCGCAATGCCATCCGGAGTGTTCACCCCGCTGATCTCGATGCAAAGGTCGGGGAGGCGGTGGGCGAGCGCGACCACCTCCCCCAGGTTCGCGTACCGCACCTGCGTGAGCACGAACCTCCCTTTCACTCCCTCCAGCCCGCGCAGCAGATTCGCCGCCCCGGCCGCCAGCGCCGGGAGCATCACCGGCAGCCCGACCACCCCGCAGGCCGTGAGCAGGTCCCGACAGGCCTGGCCGTCCACCGTGAAGCTGTGCAGTTCCGGGAAGATGCGGCCCAGCGCGAAGCCCTGCTGTTTCACGCGCTTCAGGGCCGCCAACGGACGATACACTGTCGGGGAGAGTACCGCGACCGGCCGGAAGAAGTCATCGCTGGCACAGAGATCGAGGGTCTCCTGATTGCCGGTCTCCGGGTCATAGATGGCGGCATTGAGGCTGAAGGTATAGGCGCGCTCGACGCTCCAGCGCTGGCCCGCGCGCTTCACCTCCTCCGGCGTGGTGGTGACGCCGGTCTGGGGGTTGTAGCCAAAGCGGGTGTTCACGTCAATGCACCGAACCGCCTCGGCCTGCTCCTTCGCTGGCGGCGCCTCCTCCTTCGCGTACTGGATCACGCGAATCGCGGGCGGAGTGAAACGCTGCAGGATCTCGCCGTCGCTCATCTCCTGTCTCCGGGGCCTCTGATTCGGCAGGCCAGCGGATCGCCCTGCCAGCGCTCCGTTCTGAGCGTCAGACAAAGCCGAGCGGCGCGAACCGTGGCAGGAAACAGCCTCCTCCCCAACGAAGTCTAGCCGCTGGAGGGCGCTATGAGATCGCTGCGCATTGCCCTGGCTCAGATCAACGTGACCGTGGGGGAGATTGACCGGAACGCCGAACGCATCGTGGCTGCGATGCGCGAGGCCGAGTCCGTGGGCGCGGATATCGTCGCCTTCCCCGAGCTGGCGGTGACGGGCTATCCGCCCGAGGACCTGTTCCTGAAGCCGGAGTTCATTGACGCCAATCTACGCGCCATTCACGAGCTCGCGGCGCAGACCCGCGAGACGGTGGTGGTGTGCGGGTTCGCCGACCGGACGGACGACTTGTTCAACGCCGCCGCGGTGATGCGTGGCGGTGAGATCGCCGCGGTGTATCACAAGAACTATCTGCCGAACTACAGCGTCTTCGACGAGGACCGCTATTTCCGCGCGGGCGAGGAGACGCCCGTGTTCGAGATCGGCGGGGCCGTGGTCGGGGTGAGCGTGTGCGAGGACATTTGGTACCCGAACGGTCCCCCCGCGGCCCAGGCGCGGGACGGCGGGGCGGAACTGCTGATCAACCTCTCCTCCTCCCCCTACTACCTCGGGCGGGTGGAGTTGCGTCGCGAGATGCTAATGACCCGCGCCGCGGATATGTCGGCCTTCGTCGCCTACGTGAACTTGGTGGGTGGGCAGGACGAGTTGGTGTTCGACGGCCAAAGCATGATCTTCGCGCCGGACGGCGCGCTGCTGGCCCGCGGCCCGGCCTTTGAGGAGACGTTGCTCATCGCGGACATTGACCTCGAGGCCGCCTTCCGCCACCGGCTGCACGACCCACGGCTGCGCAAGCTGGGGCGGCGACCCATCCCGCGCGTGCACATCAGCGACACCCGCATTCAGGAAAAGCCCGGCCTCGGCCCAGCGCCGATGGCCGCGCCGCTGGAACCCGAGGAGGAGGTGTACCGCGCGCTCGTCCTCGGCACGCGCGATTATGTCCGCAAGAACGGATTCACGAAGGTCGTGATCGGGGTGAGCGGCGGGGTGGACTCCTCCCTGGTGGCGGCGATTGCCGTGGACGCGTTGGGCGCGGAGAACGTGCTGGGCGTGGCCATGCCGTCTCGCTACTCCTCCCCCGGCAGCCTCGCGGACGCGGAACTGCTGGCGAAGAACCTGGGCCTCGAGTTGCGCACTATCCCCATCGAGGGACCATTCCAGGCCTATGAGGAGTTGCTCGGCCCGCATCTCGAGGGCGCGCCGAGCATCGTGTTCGAGAACCTGCAAGCGCGCGTGCGCGGCAATATCCTGATGGCCCTGTCGAATGCCTGCGGCTGGCTGGTGCTGACCACGGGCAACAAGAGCGAGATGTCCACGGGGTACTGCACGCTGTACGGGGACATGGCGGGCGGGTTTGCGGTGGTGCGGGATGTGCCTAAGACCCTGGTGTATCGCCTCGCCGAGTACCGCAACCGCGCCGCGGGCATGGATCTCATCCCGCGCGCGGTGATCGAGAAGCCGCCCTCGGCCGAGCTCAAACCCGACCAACTGGACACGGACACGCTGCCGCCCTACGAGCAGCTCGACCCGATCCTACGGGCCTACGTGGAGGAGGACCGGCCCGTGGGCGAGATCGTGGCGATGGGGAACGTCGCGGAGATTGTGGCGCGGGTGGTGCGCATGGTGGACCTGAATGAGTACAAGCGCCGCCAGGCCCCGCCGGGGGTGCGGGTGACGAGCCGGGCTTTCGGGCGGGACCGCAGGTTGCCGATCACGAACCGGTTCCGCGGTGGACCCGCCTAACCGCAACAACATCCCCCGCCCCGCGAGACTGGGACGGGGGACGCGCTCAGTCCAAGTTACGAGCTTTGTACGTCAGCAGATGGGAGCGACGCGGCCGGCGATCTGCGCGAGGCACGGGCCGCCGGCGCATTGCTGAGAGTCCACGGTCACGAAGGCCGTGCCGTTGTTCAGGGCCGCGACCAACATGCTCACCGGCTGACCGGTCAGCGGACCGGTGAGCTCACAGGCGGTGATGTTGCCGCGGGCGATGCGGCCGTTGGCGGCGACGGTCCTGACCGGGCCGTTATAGAGCGTGGCCACGACCTGAGCCGTCGCCGGATTGCAGTCCGGGCCGAGGAGGCGGACCTGCGCGCTGGCGACGTTCTGGATGCAGCCGACGTTCAGCCAGTAGCGCACCGCGTTCCCCTCTCTGTTCAACTGGAAGTCCGCGTTGCCGTTAGCAGTCGTACAGGCCCCGGTCTGCGCGTTGGTGAGACTCGCGCTCCACTTCAGAGCCGGAGCCGGAGCGCAGGTGTTGCAGGCCGGCGCGGGGGCCGGGCACGTGCTGCACACCGGCGCGGGGGCCGCGCAAGTGGTGCAGGCCGGCGGCGGCGGCGGCGCCACCGCGACCTGACCGCAGGGGGTACAGACTGAAGGGGCCGCGCTGTAGCTGGGGGTGCCAGGGAAGCCGCACGAGCTACAACTGGCGAAGGAAGTGGCGGCGAAAACGGCGAGCATCACCGCCGCGGTGGCGAGAACGAGTAGCGTGTGTCTCATTACTCCTACTCCTTTCCCTCAAGTGGCTGCTTTCTCGTTCAACAAAGCCCACTACCGAGATGGTATCACCGGAGTCGAGAGGAGACTGAGCGAACGCGGAGGCGCTGTGTGGCGCGTCGGACACTGGGGGGAGGCGGGCGAGCAAGGGAGCACGGGGGGCGACGCTGGCACGCCCGGAGGGATTCGAACCCCCG
>CAZUGW010000009.1:0-4681 GCA_964620055.1 uncultured bacterium | reverse complement strand
GACGACTTCGACCTTTCCGCAGTCAGCGGCGTAAGATAGCGGCCCGGCCCCGGCCACTTCGGGACCTGGCACGCCCGGAGGGATTCGAACCCCCGACACCCAGATCCGAAGTCTGGTGCTCTATCCAGCTGAGCTACGGGCGCACAAGGAGAGTGTAGCACAGGCCGAAGCGTCCCAGCAAGCGGAGGAGCTACGCGCACACCATACCAGGCTTCTTCCACGCCACGAGGTACACGCCTAGCTCCTCCTCCATCTTCCTGAGCCGCTCCAACTGCTCCGCGCTCAACTCCGCCGGTTCCAGGGTCTTGGTGTAAGCGACGACCACCGAGTCGTCGCCCAACTCGTCCTCCAGGCGCTTCACCTGGGCCAGTTCCGCGTCCTCCAGCATCGCCGGTCTGGGCCTGTGGTGAGGCATGGTGCGCACCTCCCGAAGGTTATTCCAGCGTCATGGTCGCGGGGCGGGCATGACGCGTCAAGGCTAATGGGCGGCGAAGCGAGTCGGTGGGGAGACACGATTTCCAGAAGCGCGCGAACCGCGCGCGGCGAATCTGCATTGATATGGGTGACGCAGTTCTCTCCGGCCGGGAGAAACGATGGATCGGACGATGACAGACAAGGCCGAAGCGCGGGAGCGCACGGCCCGGCGGCGGGTCTGGTTCGAAGGCGTGGCGCGGCGGTACTACGCAGGGGTGTACAGCTACCTGCGCTGGCTCTGCCGGGACGTGGCGCTCGCCGAGGACCTGACGCAGGAGACGTTCACGCGGCTCTGGCAGCATCCGCCCGAACGGCGCGGAGAGCACCCCCTGCGGGCCTGGATTTACCAGGTGGCCCGCAACGAGTACCTCCAGCACCGCCGGCGCGCCGGGCTCGAGACCGTCCCGTTCGACGAGTGCGCCGAGGTCGCGGACCAAACCACTCCGCCTCCGGAGGTGAAGTTGGCACGGGAGGCCTTGGGCCAGGCCGTGCGGGCGGCGGTGGAGAAGCTGCCCGAGCTCTATCGGGAGGTGGTCGTTCTGCACAATCTGGAGGGACTCGCCCTGGCCCAAGTGGCCGCGGTGTTGGAGATCCCCGTCGGGACAGTGAAGTCGAGACGCGCGAAGGCGATGGCGACGCTCCGCACGCTGCTGGCGGAGCAGGAGACAGCGAGATGAGATGCGATCAGGCGAGATCGAGCCTATACGGCGGTGCAGGCGGATGGGAGCGCGTGCTAGTGGGCCTCCATCTGCGGCGGTGTGCGAACTGTCGCGCGGAGGCGAAGCAGATACGCGGATTGGATGCCGCTCTGGAAACGCTGCCGCGGTATGCCCCTTCGGACGGCCTGCTCTCGCGTCTCCTCGCCATCTCGGCCGCGACCTCCGCGACAACCGAGACAAAGGAGAAGCACACCATGAGACGCGCCGTATACGTTGGGATTGCGCTGGCGGCGATCGCCGCCTTGGCCGTGATTGCTCTGCCGGGACGAGGGGGCAAGAAAGACGTGCGCACTATCCTCGCCGACGTAGCGCAGGCGATGGAACAGGTCACGTCCATGCACCAGTCCGGCCGCGCCGATGCAGGGCGAAAGCTGGCGCCCGGCCGCTTTGAATCGTGGGTCAGCTACCGGACACGAGCAGAGCGGTACTACGACAAGGCCACCGGCAACCTGCTCGCCGGACACGCTGATGCCGACACGATGCAGTGGTGGTTCTATCAGAGTGGGACTGGCAAGCTCTATCGGGCTGACCTGAGGCCCTTTGCCGATGAGGCAAGGCGCTCCATCGCCGCGTTCGCCAAGTTTCACCTCGCGACGAACGCCAAGCAGATGCTGACCGAGAACTGGAGTCACGTCAAACAGTCGGTGAGCACGGAGCAACGGAATGGACACGAGGTAGCCGTGCTGACCTTCGCGTGGGAAAAGGACTTACCCCTCAACCCTCCGGTCCACGTCACCGATCGCCAGGTGTATACGGTAGACCTGAACACCGATCGGTGGCTCACTATCCGGCGGTACTTCAAGTATCCCGACGGGCATGAGGACCTGATCGAGGACACGGACCTGATCGAGTACGATGTCCCCGTCCCTGGCGATGACGAGTTGCTGGCCCCGGCCAAGGAGGTTCATGTCGTCCCCGCCACCGCGGCCCTGGAGGAAGACGGCGGCGTCACGTACCTGGTGATGAAGGCCGAGGGCAGGAAGATCAACGAGGGCAGCGCTTTCACCACGATGGAGGTGCCGAAGGGCAAGTAGTCACAAGAGCAGGCGGGCGTTCGCGTGGGGGCGCATGGTCATGCGCCCCCACTTCATGGCCGCGGGGACCCCGGCAAAGGTATTCCCTTCCCTTCTCGGAAACATACGAGCGTTATCATCGGGACGAGGAGGATACAATGGCTGACTTCAACGGCCTGGGCCTGAATTTGGGCAATCTCTCGCGGCTGTCGCGGGCGAAGACGCGCTCGATCTCGCCGGAGAACTTCGCGGGCGAGAAGGGCCAGGGCGGCATGTCCACCGACGGGCCGGCGGCGAAGAGCGCGCGAGACCTGGGGCAGGGCTGGAAGGTCTCGCCCTATGTGCGGATCGAACCCGGTCAGGTCTTCGAGCTGGCCGACATCGCGGGGCCGGGGGCGATTCAGCAGATCTGGATGACCCCGACCGGGCACTGGCGCCATACCATCATGCGCATCTACTGGGATGATCAAGAGCAGCCATCGGTAGAGTGTCCGGTAGGCGATTTCTTTGCCTGTGGTTGGGGCAAGTACGCGCAGGTGTCGTCGCTGCCGGTGTGCGTGAATCCCGGGAGCGCGTTCAACTGCTACTGGGAGATGCCGTTCCACAAGCGCTGCCGCATCACCATGACCAATCTCGCCGAGGAGGCGATGACGCTCTTCTATCAGATCAACTACACGCTCACCGACGTTCCCGCGGACGCGGCCTACTTCCACGCGCAGTTCCGCCGCACCAACCCGCTGCCCTATAAGAGCGTCTACACCATTCTCGACGACGTCAAGGGCTGGGGGCAGTACGTGGGGACCTATATGGCCTGGGGCGTGAACAACTGCGGCTGGTGGGGAGAGGGCGAGATCAAGTTCTTCCTGGACGGCGACACCGAGTTTCCGACCATCTGCGGCACGGGGACCGAGGACTATTTCTGCGGCTCCTACAACTTCGACGTGGGGAAGGAGAACGGGGGCTATCGCGAGTTCACCACCCCCTACGCCGGCCTGCCACAGGTGATCCGGCCGGATGGGCTGTACGCCTCGCAGACGCGATTCGGGCTGTATCGCTGGCACCTCATGGACCCGATCCGATTCGAGCAGGACCTGCGCGTAACTATTCAGGCGTTGGGCTGGAGGAGCGGAGGGCGGTATCTGCCGATGCAAGACGACATCGCCTCAGTGGCCTACTGGTATCAAACGCTGCCGACGGCCCCCTTCCCCGCGCTCCCCGACAAGGACTATCTGGAGGTCATCTGACATGCGCATCTACCTGATGACCGACATGGAGGGCGTGGCCGGGACTCCCAACTGGGACTGGACCGGGCCGGGGAAGTTCCACTACCCCACAGGGCGAGAGCTGTTGACCGCGGAGGTGAACGCCGCCGTGGACGGCCTGTTCGCGGGCGGGGCGACGAGCATTCTGGTGTCGGACGCGCATGGACCGGGCGGGATCAATGTGACGGACTTGGACCCGCGAGTGGAACTGCAGCGCGGCTGGCCGGACGAGATGTGGCCGCTCGGGCTCGATACCTCCTTCGACGCGGTGGCCTGGGTGGGGCAACATGCGAAGGCCTGCACGCCCTATGCGCACCTCTGCCATACCCAATCGCTCGAGACCATTGACGAGTCGGTGAATGGCGTGTCCATCGGCGAGTTCGGGGAGCTGGCCCTGTGCGCGGCCGAGTTGGGCCTGCGCGCCATCTTCGGCGCGGGCGATGAGGCTTTCACCCAGGAGGCGCAGGCCCTGGTCCCGGGGATCGAGACGGTGGCCGTAAAACGGGGGCTGCGAAGCGGCACGGGCGCGGATCTGAACGAGGAGGAGTACGCGCGCTACGTCTCCTCCGCGGTGCACCTCCATCCGGTGAAGGCACGGGACCTGATTCGCGAGGGCGCGCGGCGCGCGGCGGAACGGGCCGTGAGCGATCCGCACTACGGCGAAGTCCCGCCGCTGACCCCGCCCCTCAAGCGAGTGCTACAGCTCCGCCCAGGCCCGCATCGTCAATACCCGACGGTGATGCGGGTGAGTCATCCTACGAGCTTCATAGGGGTGATGAACAAGTGGGGCAAGGAGAGGCCGGTCGGCTAGGCCAGGCTGGGCGGGACCAAGAGGTACGGGGGCAAGCACGCGCGTGTCGCGACTTGACAACGAAAGCGCAGATGCTAGACTAGGAATTGGGATAAGGGGCGGAAATAGCTCAGCTGGTAGAGCAACAGCTTCCCAAGCTGTGGGTCGCGGGTTCGAATCCCGTTTTCCGCTCCAGTTCGGAGTGGCGGCGTAGCCAAGTGGTAAGGCAGAGGTCTGCAAAACCTTTATTCGCCGGTTCGACTCCGGCCGCCGCCTCCACGTTATTCGCACAATTCGCCGGCACCTTCAACTGTAATCCGACCTCCCGCGTCTCCGGGTCAAGCTCCGTCTCCGGCCCGCGCGCAGGGCTGTTATAGCAGAGCGATTATGTCCTGTTAAGTGCAAAGGGAAAATGTCACATTA
>CAZUGW010000008.1:3490-21304 GCA_964620055.1 uncultured bacterium | reverse complement strand
CGGCTCCAGAGCGGCGGTCTGCTGCACGCAGCCACCAACCACGGATTTGTAGCAGGAGTGAAGCTCCTGCGGGCCCACGGGGGCCAATAAGTGGAGCCCACACCCGGGATCGAACCGGGGACCTTATCCTTACCAAGGATACGCTCTGCCAACTGAGCTATGTGGGCTCGAGAGTGCGTATGGGGCAGGCGGGGCCTGCTTCATGATCTAGGCGCGGCGCTGGTGGGCGGGGGAGGATTCGAACCTCCGTAGGCATTCGCCGTCAGATTTACAGTCTGATCCCATTGTCCAGCTCGGGCACCCGCCCAACGCAGACAACAATCGCCGCGAGGCGCGCTCCGCGGCGGGATTATCCTAGCATTCCGGGGCGGGAGCGTCAAGACGAGTCGGCCGGGACCAGGGAGGGGTAGTGGTCACGAAGCCACGCGAGCACCTCGCCGCGGAAGGCGCCTGCCTCTGCCAAGACCTCCTGCGCTTCTCCTTCTGAGATTACGCCGGCTTGGTCGTACTCCGCGGTGTTCCTGCGGGTGCGGCAGTTCTCCAGGTAATCGGCGCGCGCTCGGAGGTCCGTCCCCATGATCTCAGAAAGGACGCGAAAGGTCGCCCAATGATGCCCGATCCCAACCGTACGGTAGCCGGCCGCATGCAGCACCACCGTGGCAAGGGCGAGCGCCGCGCTGTACGCGGTGGCAAAGCGCCTGTCGGTCGAAGTCTGAGAGACGGCGGCATCCGCGAGATCGCGATGCGCCACTCGCAGCAGGTCGGCCACCTCCTTGGCGGAGGTCCGGTGCGCTCGCAGCCTCCCCTCAGCCAACAAGGTCTGTAAGTTCACGCTCGTCTCCGATCAGGTAGACCTTGGGGGCGCGCAGCACTTCCGTGATGAAGTGGTGACCCTCCTGCGCCTTCCGGCGGAACTCGGCCGGCGAGTATACCGCCGTGTTCAGTTCGCGCCCGAGCTCGCGGCTGACCGGCCCAAGCACGTCTGCGGCCTCGCGCGAGGAAAGCTCTCCGACGAGGAATAGGTCCACGTCACTCTCGGCCGTCTCCCCTCCGCTGGCATAGGAGCCGTAGACAAACGCTACCCGCACGCGATGCACCAGGGGGGCCAGCGTCGCCCTCAACGCGTCGCCCAAGGCCACCGTCTTCAGGAACGCCCGCTTCAGTTCCTCGAACACCGGATGAGCCCGATTCGCGCGGTAGTAGACCCGATTCCCCCGGCGGACTTTCGAGATCAACTCCGTCTTCTCCAAGCGCGCCAATTCGCGCTGCACCAGGTACAGTCTCGCCCGCACCGCGTCGGCCAGCTCCTTCTGATAGAAGCTCTCGTCAGGACGCGTGAGAAAGACCTCCAGCAACGCTACCAGGGTCTCGGAAGCGAACAGCCTGGCCCAACTGTGTTCACCAATCATGTTGGTTGATTCACCAAAAAAGTTGGTTTCCCGGCCAGAAGAGAGTACCACATCCTTTGGCTGATTGCATCACGGCCCGTTTGCCGGGAAGCCATGCCGGTTCTTCGCGATCAGCTCATTATCTCGGTTCAACACCTCGACCCACTGCCCGTACTCCGGCGGATGCACGTCCGAGAGACCTACCTCTACCGTGAAGGTCCCGACTCCCGCCCGTGCACCAGCATTGCTCGGAATGATGAGCGTCCCGCGCTGCTCATAGGCAGTTCCTGGCGGCGACGGAGAGAGATCGCGTTGGCCGTACAGCAGCGGGAATCCCTGCAGAAATCGCCCCTTGTCCAGGAGCGCCGACTTCTCGGCCGGAACTAGTCTTACCGCGAACTGCATGTTGGCTAGCGGCGAGTTGGTTCGCCACACTGCCCGGAATGGCACCAGGCTCCCGGCTCCCACCTCTCGCCCCGACAGCAGGTCGAACGACACCAGTTCCAGCCCACCCGGGAACGTCGCGATCGGCTTGCGCGCGTCCTTGCGGAGCATCTCCGGCCTCGCGAAATCCAGCTTCACCAGGTCTTCGCTCAACCCGACGAAGTACGGGGGACCTGGGATCTCGCCCATATAGGGGCCATGTAGCGCATACACCGGCCGGCGGCCGCGGTAGTGCTGGGCCAGGCGCCACGCGAAGAGCGCCGAGCCCTGCCAGAACTGGGGCGTGCCGGAGCCCGTGATGCCCAGTTGCGCGCTGACCTCCTTCCATGCCTGGTCAGCGGTGTGACGCAGCTCCTCGTCCTGGATCAGGTCCACGTACCAGGGCTGCATCATCCCCACAGTCCGCAGCGAGGTGATGTCCTTGCGCAGACCCTCCACGTTCTGCAGATAGAGCGTGGCGAACGACGGCACGTCGAAATCCGTGACGAAGATCGCGTTCTTATCCATCTGCGATAGAACCGCGGCCCAGCGGTCCCGGTGTTCCCAGATACCGCTCTGATCCGACCGCGCCCAGTTGCCGGTCAACAGTAACAGTGCGATCGCCCCGCCTGCGGTCGCGGCGAGGAGCCGGCCGTTCGCGCGCGACACCTCCAGTTTCGCCAATCCCATCCCGCCGTACAGTGCCAGCACCGCTCCCAACGGTGTGAGGAAGACCTTGAGGTCCGAGGTCTCGCCCCAACCCAGCACCCAGATAACGAGTGCCACCGCGCCCGCCCCCAGCGAGAGGGCCGCGTCGCGCCGGCGGCGATAGAGCGTAACGAAGCCCCACACGATCAACGGCACGCCGATCAGCGCGAGCAGGATCGAGGGCGCGGCGTTCCCGGTCAACGACTCGCCGAGCAGTCTGCCGGCCTGCTGCGTCAGCACGTCGGGCCGGCTGTAGTTCTCCAGTGCGAAGTGCGTGTACTGCCGGCCCAGCGCGTGCCATAGGAACCGATCCAGGGTGATGGGGTTGGTCCAGTTCACCGGCGGCCGCGCCGCGGCGCGGATTGGCAGATACAGGTAGCACAGGAACGGGGCCACGCACAGCAGCGCCGCGGGAATCCAGGTCCCTGTCCGCCGCGGCCGCGCGAACCAGAATCCCATCGCCAGCGCCGGGGCGACGGCGAGAAAGGCGGTGCGGTGGTGCATGCAGACGAAGCCGCCCGCGAGCGCGAGCAGGTGGAAGCTGCGCCGGGACCGGTCCCGATCCCAACGGAACAGCGCCAGGAGGAACAACGTGAACAGCAGCCCGGAAAGCGCGTAGACCTCCGCGCGCACCGCCTGGCTCCAGGTCGGGAACCACAATCCAAAGGCCAGCCCCGCGAACACTCCCGGCAGTCCCGGAGCCTTGGCTCCGCCGAGGCCGGGACCCCGGTCCGGCCGCCCCGGACCCAGGGGCGCCGCGCCGGAGAGCGTCATCACCAACCACGTAAGAACGGCTCCCCCCGCCGCGGCGGAGGTGGCGGAGAGCATGGCGACACGATAGGCACTGGTGCCGCCCAGCGGCAGCAGATCGAACAGCCTTCCCAGCATCGTCCACAGCGGATAGCCGGTGGGGTGCGCGATCCCGAGGACATGCGCCGCGGCCACCAACTCGCCGCTGTCCTGATCCACCATGGTAGGGATGATGGTCAACCGGTAGACCAACAGCAACGCCACGAACACGCCGCACGCGCAAAGCCACCGCACGCGCGCCGAAACCGTCGCGGGCGGCGGGGGTGGGGGTGCGACCGGTTGTGATTTCTGCTTTCTAGGGCGGCGGGGCATGGTTGGGAGAATTGTAGCAGGTGGAGGGCGAGGCGAGAAGACAACGGCCATCCCTCACTCCACCCCAAACAGCGCCGCGGCGTTCTCGCGGTCAATCCGCTCGCGCTGCTCGGGGGAGGCGCCTACGGCCTCATAAAGGCGGTCGTAGAAGGCGCAATAGGCCTCGAAGCCCTCCTCCCCGGGGTTGGCGAAGTAGATCACGTCGGTGGCGAAGAGCAGTTTGCTGAGGGCGGAGGCGTCCTGGCGGCCGTTCGGCGCGAACAGCTCCTGCCACATGCGCAAGGAGCGGCGGATCGCGGTGCCGCCGGAGAGGTCGGCGTAGACGTTGGGGTTGGCGGAGATGATCTTCCACGCCTCCTCCCACCACGGGTTGCCGAAGTGGGCCATCAGGATCTTGAGCGTGGGGTGGCGGCGCGCGAGGCAATCCACCGCGGCGGGCTGCATCAGGGTGATGTCAACCGGCCGAGGGTTCTCGGCGCTCAGGTGGGGGTAGACCTCCGGGCTGAACTGGGTCCAGATGTACCCGGTATGGAAGACGGCCACTCCATCTCGTTCCGCGATGGCCCGGTAGAGCGGATCGTAGCGGGTGTCTCCGTAGGAGAACTGCGGCAGGTAGAACTTGATGCCACGCGCGCCCCAATCGTGGCAGGCGTGGATTTCCTGCGGAGTGACCGAGTCCATGTCGAGATAGGGAACGGGAATGACGAAGTCGGGCAAGGCACGATAGGCCTGCCGCGTCTTCTCCGGGAAGTCCAGGAGCACGATCCGCTCGATCCCCCGCTCCCGGCACTGGCTTACGTAACCCTCCGGCGATCCCCGCAGTTGCGAGAAATCCCCGTCCACGTGCGCATCAATTCTCATGGTACCCCCCCCGCGAAGGAGAGCAAGGGACACCGCGGGAGACAAGCAAGTCAGGCTGGAGCCGGCGGAGGGATTCGAACCCACGACCCGCTGATTACAAATCAGCCGCTCTGGCCAACTGAGCTACGCCGGCGCCGTATCTGCACGTCACAGACAGCCCGCGGCCTACGCCTCCGCCGCATTGCAGGCAGTGATCGGCTAAGCGAGTCTCAGCGGATCGTGCCGGAGAGGCTGTCCGGGTTGATTGTAGCAGCTTGCGGCAGGGATGTCAGCAGGGGCGCGTTGGCCGGCCGCGTGATGTCAGTTGCTGCCAATGTGGGTAACCGCCAGTGGGGGCAAGGCAACTTGAGGCATCACTTGGCCTGGTGGTATCATGAGGACCGGAATCCCCACCCGTGCCCAAGCCGCCAGTTGCAGCACACGCCCGGAGTTATCGAATGAGCAGCGATACGATCACAATGAAACTCGACGGAGTGGCAGTTCGGCTCCGTGAGTACCATGACTTCGGCTTCCTCCGACGCCTGGGAGCGGTCTTCTGCGTATTCGATGAGCAGGACTCAGGGAACATCTGCTTCGGTGTTGATACCGGGACTGAGCGTCTGCTGGTTAAGTACGCGGGGGCGAGAACCATAGACTACCCAGGTGATCCGCAGCAGGCAATCCATAGGCTCGAGAAGGCCGTTCCAGTATACCAGGCGCTGCGGCGCCCGGAGCTCGTCGAGTTGCGCGAGCACTTTGCCACGGCCCATGGATATGCGGCCGTCTTCACTTGGTTCCCGGGAGAAGGCCTGCATTCCCACTGGGCCTTCACGCCGCAAGAGAAGTACCGCCACCCGAACTCACCCTCGTATCGGCATAAGCACCTTCCGCTGCACCGACGCCTGGACTCCCTCGATACCATCTTCGCCTTCCACGAGCACGTTTCTCTGAGCGGGTATGTGGCGATCGACTTCTATGATGGGAGCATTCTCTATGATTTCTCGCGGCCTATCACGATGATCTGCGATATTGACTTCTACGCTAAGCTTCCCTACGCGAATACGATGGGGCGCATGTGGGGGTCAACCCGCTTCATGTCTCCGGAGGAATTCGAACTCGGCGCCGTTATTGACGAAGTCACTAACGTGTTCACTATGGGGGCAACGGCGTTTGCGCTCTTAGGTGGTGAAGTAGACCGGTCCTTCGAGCAGTGGGACGGAAGCGAAGCGCTGTATGAGGTCGCACGCAAGGCTACTAGCCCGGACAGAAGTCAGCGGCATCCGTCGCTATCAGCCTTTCGGCGCGCCTGGGACGAAGCAAAAGAGTGATGGCACTGTGGATCGGAGGGCACGACCTCATACCCCCCGGCTCGCCGGCACCGGGCAGAGGTCGGCGCCCAGCCGCCCCCGCGCTGCGGTTACCAGCACGCGCGGGCTGTTCATCCGTCTCTGCCGGCTCCAGTCGTGCGGGATGTCGTTGCGGTGGGGGGTCCACCCGGTATTCGTCCGGTGGGATCTCCGGCCCCCCGTCTTCATCTCCGAGGGTGCCTCCCCTGCTGCACGCCACTTCGTCGCCCGCAGTGCAGGTGCAGACGCGAGCGATACTAGCCAGGCGCACCGGCCGCGTCGCGCCGCGCCCGATCTACCAGGGTGCGATAGGCCTCCTGGAGGCGCGCGAACTGCGCTTCCCAGTTGTAAGTGCGCATCGCTAACTCCACTCCCCGCGCGCGCATGGCGTCCTGCTGTGGGTCCTCCAGCACGGACCGTATCCCGCGCGCGATGTCCTCCGGCTCTTCGGGGTTCACGAGCACGCCAATCCCGTTCCCCCGCACCAGGGCTGCCATCCCCTCGCAATCAGACCCGATGATCGGAAGCCCGGCCATCATGTACTCGAACACCTTGTTCGGCGCGCAGAGGCGGTTGTTCACTGAGTCCGGTCGGTATAGCGCCAGCCCGACCTGAGCCGAGCACAGCACGGGCCACACCTCTTCGAGAGGCGCCGGAGGCAGCAGCACGACGCGATCGCGGAGGTGCGGAAGCACCCTCTCCAACTGGGGTCGCAGCCGATTGTCCACCGGGCCCAACAGCACGATCAGCGTGTCCTGCGGCAACCTCGGCGCCGCGGCGGCAAGTTCCAGGATGCAGCGGGAGGCGGCGACAGATCCCTGATAGAGCACCAATCGGCGCCCCTCCGCATCAACCCCGGCGGCGCGGAGCATCTGCGCGAGCCGGTTCCCGGGCTGCGGCGAGCGAAGTCGGGGGCAGTTCATCACGACCAACGGCGCGGTTGGGAGCTCCAATCGTTGCTGGAGGAATGCGGCTCGCGCCTCGGTGGGCGCGACCACCAGATCGGCGCGCCGGGCCAACCTTCTCTCGATCCTGCGCCATAGCGCGCGGCCCGGCACTCGCTTCCGTTCCGTCCAGAGCTCGTGCGCCCGATACACCACGGGCGCGCCGCGGCGGCGGGCGGAAACCAGGGCCTGGGGAAGAGCCGGCAGATCGTGGGCGATGTAGAGGTCGGCCGGCCAGCTCCGCGCGGCGCGTTCCTGGCGCACAAACAACTCCAGGTACTTCGCACCCATCAACGCGCCGGACGGGAGGGCCCGGGTGAGGAGGGGAACCTCCTGCACCTCCACCCCGGGGGGAGGTGCACCCCGCTGCTTTTCGCGCTCGCTGATGGCAATCGCGCGAACTTGCCATCCCTGGTCCACGAGAGACTGCGCCTCGTAGCACACGGGCGGGAAATAGGCAAGGCTCCTGGTGATGAACATCAGCGCGCGGAACGGCGCAACCGCGCCCCCCATGGGCCCCAAGCGGCCTCCTCTCCTGGGCCGGACCTGGGCTGACGGCCCGACCAGCGTCCCGATCTCTACCCGATGGTTCTGCCTATCGAACCCCTCTGCCTGCCATCCTACCCAAGGGGCGCAACCGCAAAGCCCGGGCCAACTCGAAGAGGTGGGTAGGGGGCGTGGGTAGAATGACTACTACCAGGGAATGCCTGGAACTCACGGGAGAACGACACGGGAAAGGCCGGCGCCAGCGCATGACGAGCACTCGAGAGAAAACGGATCGCCCCGACGTGTCCGTGGTCCTGCCTGTCTACAACGAGGAGGAATGCCTCCCGAGCGTGTTCGAGGAACTCCGGGGCCAGCTTCGGGCGCTGGGGAAGAGCTACGAGATCATCCTCGTTGACGATGCCAGCCGGGACCGTTCCTTCCAGACCATCCGCGACCTCCACGCGCAGTTCCCCGACGAAGTTGTCGGCCTACGGTTTCGCCGCAACTTCGGTCAAACCGCGGCCATGTCCGCCGGCTTCGACCATGCGCGGGGCGACGTCGTCATCGCCATGGATGCCGATGGTCAGAACGACCCGGCCGACATCGCGCGCTTGTTGGCGAAGCTCGACGAAGGCTACGACATCGTCAGCGGCTGGCGGGCCAAGCGCAAGGAGGGATTCGTCCGGCGATTCCCGTCGCGGTGCGCCAACTGGCTGATCTCCCGGGTCACCGGGGTCTACCTCCACGACTACGGGTGCTCTCTGAAGGTCTACCGGCGGGAGGTGATCGCGGAACTGCGGCTCTATGGGGACCTGCACCGGTTCATCCCGGCCATGGCGAGTTGGACCGGGGCGCAGATCGCCGAGTTGGTGGTGAACCACCGTCCCCGCGTCGGAGGGCGCTCCAAGTACGGTCTGGGCCGAACCAGACGCGTCCTGCTCGACCTGGTGACGGTGAAGTACCTGCTCGGCTACAGCACCAAACCGATTCAGTTGTTCGGGACGCTGGGGTTGTTCTCGGGCGGCGCCGGCCTGCTGTGGCTACTGGTGCTCGCCGTGCAGCGGCTTCTCTTCGGAGTCAGCCTCACGAACCGGCCGGTAGTGCTCCTGGCAGCGATCCTCCTCCTAACGGGACTGCAACTGCTGCTCTTCGGGCTGATGGCCGAGATGCTCACCCGCATCTACCATGAGAGTCAGGGCAAACCGATCTACACCGTGCGGGAACTGCTGTGCGCTTCGCGCGAGCCGGCCGGCCGCGAACGCGTTAGCCGCGATAGGGGCGATGGTGCAGCCCGCTGAACAAGGGGTGCGCGGCGATGCGACCGGCGGTCTGCGCGGCTCCGGCCTCCGGCGTGGCTTAGGTCTCCTGCTGCGGCTCGCCATAAGTGTGGGGTTGCTGGGAGTGCTGCTCGCGAAGGTGGGGACCGCGATGCTGCACGCCGCCTCCGGGATCGGCTTCGGATACGTGCTCGCGGCGGTGGCGGTCTCATTGCTGGGGGTGGTCGTCGGCGCCTGGAAATGGTGGCTCATGCTGGGACGCCTGGGGGTCACCGTCCTTCTACTGGATAGGGTTGTTCTACAACAACTTCCTGCCCACCGCGACGGGAGGCGATGTGGTGCGGGTACTTCTGTCGCGGGCTGAACTCGGTGGGCATACCATGGAACTGGCGGCCAGCACTCTCGGCGAGCGGGTCACCGGCCTGCTGGCGCTGATCCTCCTGGCGGCGGGAGCGCTGGCTGTGGTACCCGTACGGGGGATGGCGGAGGCACTGCGCCTGGAGCTGGCCGCGGCGGGAGTGATGGTGACCGCCCTCGCCGCGTGGCTGCTGGTCGATCCGCGCCCACTGCGCGTTTCGCTCCGTGGCTCCGGGGTGTGGGCGCGGGGAGCCGGCCTCCTGGGCCGGCTGCGAGTGTCGCTCGCCGGCTGCACGCGTGGGTGGGGATGGTTCTGCCTGCTGCTGACCGTGTCTATTATCAGGCAGGTGCTTGGTTCTATTATGGTGCTCCTACTGGCCTTCAGCCTCGGCATCTCGATCCCCGCCGGTGTGTTTCTCTTGCTGGTGCCGGCGGCCTGTCTGATTTGGATGGTCCCGATTTCGGTGAATGGCGTGGGCGTGCGGGAGTGGACGTTCGTCGTGTTCTTCGGCCCGTTCGGTGTGACACAGCCCAAAGCGGTGGTGCTGTCGCTGCTGACCTGGGCCGGTATTGCCCTAGGCACGGCTCCCGGGGGGCTGCTGCAGGCCTTCCGCCGAAGGGCCCAGCGTATCGCCAGGGCCGCTGGCGGAAGACCGCTTTCCTCGCCGGAGGGAAAGGCGCCGGCCTAGCCCGAGGCCGCGGCATGCGCGCCGGTTCCCGGACCGATCGCGCGCGGGAGAGTGCTGCCGGGAGGGACGGAAGGCAAGGCATGCGGATCCTCTTCGCGAACTACGAGTACCCTCCCCTCGGAGGGGGCGGAGGCATCATCATGGCGCAGTTGGCAGAGCAACTGGCGCAGCGCCATGAGGTGCATGTGCTCACTTCAGGGAGCGGCGGCCTGCCGGCCTTCGAGGTGGTAGGGGGGTGCCAGGTGCACCGGGTCCGAGTGCTCGGCCGAAGGGAACGGGCCACCGCCTCCCTACTTTCGATGGTCTCCTACCTGCCGGCGAGCATCTGGCACGGCTCGGGATTGGTACGCCGGGTCCGGTTCGATGTGCTGAACACATGGTTCGCTGTCCCCACCGGGCCGGCCGGCGTCGTCCTGGCCCGACTCGCGGGGTGTCCGCATGTGCTGACCTTGGCCGGCGGGGATGTGTACGATCCCTCGAAGTCGCACTCTCCGGACCGGAACGCGGCGGTGCGCCGGGTGGTATCGGCGGTGATCCGCCGAGCGGACCGGGTGGCGGCTGTGTCCTCCGACCTTCGCACCCGGGCCATAGAGTACCTGGGAGCTGGTCCGGACCTGCGAGTCATCCCCTTGGGCCTGGTCCCACCTCACGTCGTGCCAGCCACGCGCGCGGACCTCGGCCTGCCCGACGTGCCGGTCGTGATTTCGGTCGGGCGACTGGTGGCGCGGAAGTCGCTGGACACCCTGCTGACCGCCTTGGCTCAGTTGCGCGAACTCGCCTGGCAGGCGGTGATCGTGGGGGACGGCCCGGAGGGGCCGGCGCTGGCTTCGTTGGCGGAGCAGTTGGGGATAAGGGATCGCGTGACCTTCACCGGGCATGTCACGGACGAGCGGAAGTTCCAACTCCTCTCCGCCGCAGAGGTATTTGCCATGCCCTCGCTTCACGAGGGCTTCTGCATTGCGTATCTGGAAGCGATGTACTTCGGCCTGCCGGTAGTGGCCACGACATGCGGGGGCCAATTGGACTTCCTGAGATCCGGACGTAATGCATTTCTGGTGACACCCCGCCAAGTCGAGGAGTTGACGGTTGCCATGCGGGCGCTGCTGGCGGACCCGGCCCTTCGGTCTCGCATGGGCGCGTGCAGCCGCGAGGACGTCAAAGAGTTCATGATAGATCGCATGGCGCAGCGCTATGAGGCGCTGTTCGCGGAGGTCCGCACGCGGCAGGTGACAGACTAGCATGCGCTACCGTACGACGCGCGGGGCGCTTCAGAAGCGGCTGAGGGCGGTACCGTGAAGCAGTCGGACGATCATCACTCCGAGTGGGTGCAGCGCCAGAAGGATCACTATGACCAGGCGGCCGCTGCATTCGACAATTCGGAAGGCTGGTGGCCGCGAGAGAACCGCAACCACCTGCGCAAGATCAGGACCATCAGCGGGTTGCTCGGCATCGCAGAGGGGAGCGTTCTTGAGGTTGGGGTCGGGACAGGCATTCATGCGGGCTGGCTCCTCGCCCATTCACCCCTCCGCGTGGTGGGAGTTGATCTCAGTGCAGGCATGGTGCAGGCCGCGCGCGCGCGACTTGAGAGAGGGGCCGGAGATCGCTTCTCGGCGCTCGTCGCGGACGCCGGGCATCTGCCATTCGCCGACAACAGTTTCGACGCAGTCTTCTGCTCCGGAACGCTCCATCACATCTCGTGTCCGGTGGCCGCGCTCTCGGAGATGCGCCGGGTGGCGCGTCCGGGGGCGGCAGTCATTGTGATGGAGCCGAACATCCTGTTCCCCACCAACCTGATCGGCGGGGTGGCGATGCGGGTGGAACGGCGGATGCTCTTGAGTTCGGCCGGCAACCTTGCTCGCTGGGCCCGCAGGGCGGGGCTGGCCGAGGTGTCGGCCTCACCCATCGCGCTCTACACGCCGCCCTTCCCGCGCGCCTTGTTGCGGGTGTTCGACCGGGTAGATCAGTTCCTGTTCCGCGTGCCTCTACTCCGAAGCTTCTCCGTGATGATCGTTCTGAGGGGAAAGAAGGCCGAGGAGGGGGATGGCAGCCGGCCTGGGGTACGGGCGGGCTAGGCCTCTTTCCTGGCGATGATGGTCATGCGTCCGGAGCGTTTGGCCAGGGCGTCGGCGATGGACCACGGCAACGCGGCGAGCAGGGCCAATGGGTTGGAGAGCGTGGCGGCAGCCGCGAGCGGGGCAAGCACAGGGACGCGCTTCAGGGCCGCCCGCAGGATCCGTACTCGGTCGTTGGGAATCGGGCTGTGCACAATGCGCTCGACCCGCAGTCCACAGGCCTCCACCATCCTACTGAGAGTATGGGGAGTGAAGAAGTACAGGTGCCGGGGAAGGTCATGCCAGTCCTCTCCTAGCGTGTCGAACGCCACAGAGGCGCAGTTGGGGATCAGGCAATGCAAGACTCCGCCGGGCTTGAGAACGCGAGCGATCTCCGTGATCGTCCGGCGCGGGTCAGGCACATGCTCGAGCACATGCATCATGAACACCAGATCGAACCCGCCGCTGGTCAGGGCTACTCCTGGGAAGGTGCCTTGGATCACGTCAAGGCCGAATGACTCGCGTGCCCTCCTGACGCCGGCCTCGCTGATCTCGACGCCCGTGACACTGCACCTGGCGCGGGCGCGGAGTGCCGCCAGCACCATTCCTGTGCCACCCACCAGCTGAGCAGGTGCCAACACCGGTCCCCACCGCGCTCGCGTCGAAGTGGTAGTAGGGGAGTTCCTCCGGGTAGAAGCGGCCCAGGCTCTCACTCGTCGGCCTCGGGTTGACGTACATGAGGCCGCATGTGCTGCACCGAACAAGATCAAAAGTTTCATTGCTTCGGAAGTGCTTGTCGCCAGTGCGGAGCACCAACGTCGTTGCGTTGGCCCCGCACAGCGCGCAAAGCACCGATTCAAGGTTGGTACACACCTCGGTATCTCTCGCTATGGTTGGATCCATCGGTCACCCGCCCTGCCCACCAGCCCCTGGTGCAGTGCCGGCTGCCGGGCCTGCAGAGCTGGATCGGTATCAGAAGGGCCATTCGTCACTCGTGGCGGCTTCTCCTGCGCCAGAGCCGGTCCTGCAGGAGTAGCGGCGCGTGGGTGGAACCAGGGAGATACCCGCTGTCTTCGCGTCTGGCACGACGCCTGAGAGGTGGCGCGCATGGGCTCAGTCTTGGTGACAGGAGCGGCCGGCTTCATCGGCTCGCACCTGGTAGAGCGGTTACTGCAGCAAGGAGAGAGGGTCGTCGGGCTCGACGACTTCAACGACTACTACGACCCGGCCCGCAAGACCCGCAACCTCCGCGCCGCGAGCGAGCACCCCTCCTTCTCCCTGGTGCGAGGGGATATTCGGGACACCCAGCTCGTGACGGAAATGCTTCGCGAGCAGGGCGTAGACCGTGTGGTGCACCTGGCCGCGCGGGCCGGGGTACGCTCCTCGGTGGAAGACCCGGCGCTCTACGTGGACGTCAACATCCACGGCACCCTGAACATGCTGCGGTGTGCCATCGGGGCCGGGGTGCAGCGGTTCGTCTTCGCCTCCAGTTCCTCCGTCTATGGCCTCAGTCCGCGCCCTCCATTCCGCGAGGCCGACCCCCTCGCGGCGCCGGCCTCCCCCTATGCCGCCAGCAAAATCGCCGGCGAGGCCTATTGCCACGTCTACCACCATCTGAGCGGGATGAGCGTCACCTGCCTGCGGTTCTTCACCGTCTATGGACCGCGGCAGCGACCGGACATGGCGATCCACAAGTTCGTGCGGCGGATCATGGAAGGGCAGGAGGTGGCCCTCTTCGGGGACGGCTCCTCGCAGCGCGACTACACCTTCATCGCCGACATCATCAACGGGGTCGCGGCCGCCCTGGAACGGTGTGACGGGTTCCACACCTACAACCTCGGCAACTCCAAGACGGTGCCGCTCCTCCATCTCATCGAGGTGATCCAACAGGCCTGCGGCCGCAGGGCCAAGATCGTGTGGCAACCGGACCAGCCCGGCGATGTGCCCCTCACCTATGCGGAGGTCAGCCTCGCGGGAGCGGAGCTGGGATACCGGCCGACGACGAACATCGAAGAGGGGATCGCGCGCTTTGTGGACTGGTATCGGGAGAATGCCTAGGGCGCCGAGGGGACCCGCATCCATACGGAGACGGGAGACGCCCCGAGCATGAAGGCCTCCCTGCCGGGGGAACTCGGGATTACCAGCGCATAGCCGGCCTGCGCCGGCGCGGTCACCTCCGGCTCGAACGCCGCGAAGTCGCTCTTTGCCTCGGTCAGCGCCTGCTGCAAGTCCTCCGGCGCCATCGTCTCCGGATACCCCAAGCTGCCGGCGACAGCCGGCCATCCCGGCTTCAGCATCCAGCGCACCTCGTCGGTCCCCTCCCGATTCCACAGGCAGTAGGCCTTGAGGTACCCCTCTTGGCCCGCGGCGATCTGCTGGTGCGCGCGGGGGATGTCCTTGAGGAACTGAGAAGCCGGAGAGGGCTCGGGCGTACGCTCGGAAATGGAGGTCCGCAGGTACCATCCGGCGAGGGCGCCTCGGTCATCTTGCTGGAAGCTGATGTTCATCGCCAGAGCCAACCCGAGGAGTCCGACGAAGAGACCCTTCCAGATGACGTCGCCGGCCCGGGAAAGCGAACCGCCTACCAGGGCGTAGGCCACCGGCCCGAGGAAGAAGATCGGAGCCACATACCGCGTCAGACAGCGAAGATCGGGGAAGCTGATGAGAAAGGCAGCCATCGCCCCAACCACAAGAAACCAGGCCCGCCGGCGATGGAGCATCAGGCTGAAGGCCAGGGCCGGCAGGAAGAGCACGTACCAGAGCGGCCCGAACCCGCCGAGGGTAGTGTCGGCTTGGTAGACGAACGGTACAAGCAACAGGGCCTCCTCTCGCCAGGACATCCACATCTGCACGAACGGGGAGGCGTTTCGGTAGGCATCGCTGAGCGGATGGTTGAGGAAGACCCCTCCCTTTCCCACGCTCATATCCAGCCCGGGGAAGATCAGGCCCAGGACCTTGACGCGATTGGCCCACACCGGGTTGCCGTGCTGGATGAAGTTGGCAAGGTACGTATAGCCTCCAAGTAACATCACGCCCACGAAGAGCAGCACCACCGGAGCGAGCAGACCGAATCGGCGAGGCGCGGGGCGCAGACACCACGCCTCGAGGCAGACGGCGAGGGCGAACAGAGGCGCGGCGATCAGCATGGACTCCTTGCTGCCTAGCGCCAGTCCCAGCCCGAGCCCGGCGAAGGCGACGTCAACGAGGGCACTCTCCCGCCGCCAGGGGAAGAAGGCGAGCCCCGCAGCCAGGAAGGCGGCCGCGGGGAGATCGATATACGCGGTGGTGGCCTGCTGGAGGAGTACGGGACAGCAGAGCACTGCGGGCGCGACGAAGAGCGCGCGGGAGCGCCGCACCCCCATGCGCCGGGACAGCGCATACTGGGCGAGGAGCGCCAGGAGGAGGAAGTAGATGGAGGCGCCGTTCACCCACTCATAGCCGCGCGGCCGCGCGAGCGCGGCCGCGAAGAAGAGGTGGGGAACCCGCGGGCTGAAGCTGGCGCGAGGCCGGGGCGCAACCTGCAGTGGAGGGCCGTGATCTTGCAGCATCAGGCGGGAGGTGCAGAGGTGCGCGGCGAGTTCATCGTAGCCGTACGGCGGGTAGAGCCAGGCCTTCGCGATCAGCAGCGCCAACACCGCGGCGGAGATCAGCAGCACTAGCAGCAGCGCCGGCCGCCGGGGCAGACTGCGCAGGAGGGACAGGCGTTCGCTCAGCGCACCGCGCAACTCCGGCCAGGCAAGCCCGCGGCGCCAGGCGAGGAAGGTTATCAGTCCGGCGAGAAGCAGGTTGAGGCCGCCCCACAGCGGGGGCGTGAAGGCGCGGACCAGGCCCAGGACGTAGGCCGTCAACACCACCTGCGCGGCCGTCCCTAGCACCGCTCCCAGCACGAGCCGGTGGACAGGCAGCACCTGCCGCCATCGCGCCCACAGGAAGAGGAACACCGGGAGGTGCAGCGCGAGCAGGAGCAGGGCCATCGTCATGAGGCTAAGTAGCATGACGGTCCTTCACCGGGGTGACGGAGAGCGCGCGGAGATACCACCAGACGGCCTGCTCTCCCGCACCGGAGGAAACGCGCTCGGTCGGATCCCACGAGGTGCGCAGAAGCAGCGGTTGGTCACAGGCCGCGAGGATGCCGCCTGGCACGCGCCAAGTGATCGTCTCGCGGTCGCCACTTCCGGCGACCCCGCGTTCCGCGTGAAGGTCGTCACCGAGTTGCAGGCCTAGCTGCTGCGGGGCCGGTAGGCGTGCGGAGAGTACGACCCGTACCTCGTACTCGTCTCGTGACTGCAGCCGGGGGATCACCAGACGGAGGGCGGGAGCAGTGACGGCCACTCGCGTCTCGCCGCCCTTCGTCAGGATCGGTCCGCCCCCGAACTCCCCGGGGAGTTCTCGCGGGGAGCGGAGGTCCAGCGTAAAGCTCTCGGCCGCGGTTGCAGGTGAGTGAACATACTGGAACGCTCCCCACACGTTCCGAACATACTGGCCGGAGGCCCGGAGCATGTGCCGATAGCTCCCCGTTGGTCCGAGGTACTGAACGGCGAACACCCCGACGACGATGAAGAAGGCCGCCTCGAGGAGGCGGACGAAGCGGGATGGCGTCACCGGGGCGCGCCCAGGCTGCGGGGGGGGAATCGGCTCGTGCTTCCGCTTGCGTTTGCCTTTGGCAGACGTCTTCATGGGGCCTGCTGTCTGTGGGCGAATGCCCGGAGAGTGCCCTCAGGAAACCGATCGGCGCGCCGCACCGCGCGCCCCTCGAGAATACCCAGATGAGAAGAAGTTACTTCGCGACCTCCAGATTGCGAACGGTGAAGCTGACGCTCTGGCCGGGGTCAACGTCCACGAACAGGTGGGCCTGCTCCAGGGAGTGCGAGGCGCCGGGAAGGCCCCAGAAGTGCGCGTTCACCGCCCGCCCCGGGATGAACTGCCACGTATAGGAGACGCCGTCTTTCAGCGGCACGTTCCACTTGCGTGCGTCCAGGCCCCAGCGGCCGGCATCCGTGCCCTGGGCCCCCTGCGCGTTGACAAATAACGCCTTCACAGCCGTGCCGCCCTGGGCGAATTCGACGGTGAGCCGGAACGCGCTGGCAGTGGGCAAGGGGAGCGCCAGCCCCCCATAGTGCACCTCATCTCCGCTGGTGGAGCGGAAGCTGCAGACCACGGACTTTCCCTCCTTGGAAGGCGTCACCTTCCAGTCGCTGATGCCGCGGTTCGCGTAGGTTGGACGCACCGCCTTCGCTCCCCGGGGCAGGGCCGCGGGGGCCATCGGGAGGACGGGGGCCGCCGCCGTCTGAGTGGTCGAACTGGCTGCTGGCGCGGCTGGATTCGTGCCTGAGGGCGGCGCCGGAGGCGGCGCGGAGGGAGCACCACACCCGACGACCGCAGCCAGCCCCAGCGTGGCTGCGCCTAGTGCGAACCAATGAACTCGATGATGCCGGATCACTAAAGGCTCCTTTCGTGATGGACATGGCCACTGCCATGAGCTTCGGCGGGGTCGGCGCAATCCCTCCCGTTAGCGCCCGAAATCGCTTCGCTAGGCGGCCCCCTGGGCAGGCCCAGACGGCACGCGGAGTGGCACGCGCAGCTCCGATCACCAGGTGACCGGGTTGATAGTCTTGCTAGAGGTATTGGCGCGAAGGCGAGGAAGCTCCCTCTGTGGCGGGAGGCCGCCTGATGAGGAACTCCGGCGTTTGCGCGCGAACCCCGTGCCTGCCGCTCCTGCGCCCCTTCCCCGCGCCGAGGTTGCTTCGGCTGCCCTTGACAGTCCGCGAACTGGTAGCGTAATATCTTGACGACGCTTGGACCTACGGGCCAGCACCACGTCTGACTCGGAAAGGGCGATTCCGCTAGCGGTTGCCGATGGCTCTGGAAGTACGGACTAACTCCGCGCGCGGCGGCGCCGCGCGCGGCATGCTTCTTCCTCACCGGCTCGTCGCCCACTTCTGGCGCCTCCGCGGCCTGATCTGGCGCCTTGCAGTGCGCGACACACTCGCCCGGAGTCGCGGCTCGTACCTCGGGCTCCTGTGGACCGCGATCACGCCGCTTTTCCTGCTGCTCGTCTACACCTTCGTCTTCGGATTTGTGTTCAAGGCCAGGTGGGGCACAGAGCACAAGGGGAGCATGGGTGAGTTCGCGATGATGCTCTTCTGCGGGATCGTCCCCTTCTCGATCCTCTTCAGTGATGCT
>CAZUGW010000008.1:431-3465 GCA_964620055.1 uncultured bacterium | reverse complement strand
GCGCGCTCCGCTCGTGGTGGTGGCCCAGCCCAACCTCGTCACCCGCGTGGTATTCCCTGCGGAGGCGCTGCCGGCCAGCGCCGTTGGTTCGGCCTTCTTCCAGTTCTGCGGCGCGTTCGGCGTCCTGCTGATGGGCACGCTCGCGGTGCGGCACACGCTGAGCCCGCACATTCTGCTCGTGCCGGTGCTGCTGATTCCGCTTCTCCTGATCACCACCGGGCTGACCTTCTTCCTCGCCTCAGTCGGCGTGTTCGTCCGGGACATGGCCAACTCCGTTCAACTCGCGCTGACACTGCTTTTCTTCATGTCCCCTGTCTTCTATAAGCTCAGCAATCTCTCGCCGCACGTCCAGCGCTTCATGCGTCTGAACCCGATTACGTCTATCGTCGAGGGGTTTCGTAGCGTAGTCATGCTCGGCGAGTTCCCGGATTGGACCTGGCTGGGCTACTCGGCCGGCCTCGGCCTGCTCCTCTCCTATTTTGGGATCATCTGGTTCCTACGCACGAAGAAAGCATTTGCCGATGTCCTCTGAACCGGCGATCTCCGCGACCGACCTCGCGAAGGCCTACCGAATCTACGCGCGCCCTCAGGATCGCCTCCTGCAGGTCCTCTACCGGAGACGCAAGCGACTCTACACCAACTTCTGGGCGCTCGACGGCGTGAGCTTCGACGTGCCGCGGGGCACCACGTTGGGCGTGATCGGGCGAAATGGCTCCGGCAAGTCCACCCTCCTCCAACTCGTCGCGGGGACGCTCCAGCCGACACGGGGGCAGGTGCTCACCCGGGGCCGGGTCAGCGCGTTGCTCGAATTGGGGTCCGGGTTCAACTACGACTTCACCGGGCGAGAGAACGCGCAACTCAGCGCGGCCGTGCTCGGGCTCACGCCGGAGGAGGTTGAGGAGCGCTTTGATGAGATTGTCGCCTTTGCCGATATTGGCGACTTCCTTGATCAGCCGGTGAAGACCTACTCGAGCGGCATGGTGGTGCGCCTCGCCTTCGCGGTGGCCATTTCGGTTGATCCTGACATTCTCATTGTGGATGAGGCCCTCGCCGTCGGGGACATGGGATTCCAGCGCAAGTGCTACCGGCGGATCAACGAACTGCGCGAACGCGGGGTGACGTGCCTCTTCGTCACCCACGACACCGGTACCATCCGCTCGATCTGCGATCACGCCATGCTCTTGGAGCGGGGCCGGATTCTGGAGATGGGAGACACGAAGCACGTGGCGGACTGCTACGTGCGCCTGCTCTTGGGGGAGGAGACCGGCGTGGAGGCGAGAGTCCCGGCAACTGCGGCCGGGCCGGCCCCTGCCATTGCGCCCACCGGCAGCGGAAGAGCAGACGTGTTCTCGGAGCCTCACTTCTCCGCCATTCCCAAGGAGCTGCGCTTCGACGCCGCCGAGCCCCGCGACCCTCCTGTGCAGGGCGACCTGCGCGCCTACGTCGCGAAGAGCGTCCTCCTCGACGACGCGGGCGAGGTGGCGCACAATCTCCATGTCGGTCAGTACTTCTGCATTCGCTCCCTCCTCCGGTTCCACGGGGCCGTGGACCACTTCCACTACGGGGTCCTCGTGCGCGACCGCTTCGGGCACGACATCTTCGGGGACTCCGCGCAGAGCCTTCGGCTCGGCCTCGGCCAAGACTTCGGGCCGAAGGACGCGGTGGTAATAGACACGGTCATCCGCGCGGACCTTCGCCAGGATACCTACTTCATCACCCTTGGGATCGAGAGCTTCGCGCACACAGAGCGGTTCTTCTATGCCATGGACGCCATGCAATTGCGCCTTGAGCCGGTCGGCTCCGGTGTCTTCGGGGTGGCGCAGCTCCCGCACCAGTTCGAGGCGGAACGGTCGTCGCGGGCTGACGTCCCCACCTCTGCGCCGGGGAGGTGAGAGTGGCCATAGACCATCGGGACGAGATCGGGAAGTGGGATGCCTTTTACGCGGACTACGACGCTGATCCTACTCCCGGAGAGGAGCGGCTCGCAGAGGAGATTGGGGCGCTCCTGCGCCAGCACGTCCCCCCGGACGCCTCCCTGCTGGAAGCGGGATGTGGCAGCGGCCACCTGAGTGGACTGCTCGCCGGCCAGGGCTTCCGTGTGACTCTGGTTGACTTCTCGGAGCAGGCGGTCCTCGCGGCGCAACGCTACTTCGGGCGCGCAGGCGTAACCGGGGAGTTCCACCGTGGAGACCTGTTCGCCCTGGACGACGCGACCGGCGAACGCCGCTACGACGTCGTCTGGAACAGCGGCGTGCTCGAGCACTATGAGACGCCCCAGATGGTCGCGGCTCTGTCTGAGATGGCCCGCCATAGCTCCCGCCTGGTCGTGGCGCTGGTTCCCAACGCGGATTGCTTCCTGTACCGGCTGTGGCGACTGAAGCGGAGCCTAGAGGGCACGTGGACGTTCGGCAACGAGTTCGCCTGTCGCAGCCTTGAGCCGATCCTCACGGCCGCGGGATTGGTGAATGTGACGGAGCACACCTGCGGCGGATCCTGGGCCCTCGGCATGCTCTCTGAAGTGGCGCAGGAGGAGTCCTTCTCCGCACTCCTGCGCGAAGCATACGAACGTCAGCTATTGCCTCCACACCTGACTGATTACCTCTTGATCGGCGTGGGGGAAGTGGCGCTGCAGGCCGACGGGAGCGCGCCCGCGGGCCGACCGCGGCAGGCGCCGCGGGAGTTCTCCCTCGAGATGCAGGTGTCCCGGCTCTCCGACGCGGTCACAACGCTCGTTCATCGCCAAGCTGCCGATGAAGCTGGTACCGCGGCGCTTCGCAAAGCGGTCACCGAGTCCCAGATCGAGGCGGCGATGCACCGTCAGGCGCTGCTTGAGAGGGAGAATGCTTGGCAGCGCGAGCGCGCGAATCTGGAGTTGCGAGTACAGCAGGAATCTGAGGCCAAGGGCCTCCTGCAGACTGAGGCGGAGCGACTGCAGTTCCAAGTGCGGGAGAGCCGGGCGCAGGCCGAGGCCGCGCATCGCGACGTTGTCGCGCTGCAGTCCGAGCGCGGCTCGCTACTGAGCGCAGTGCATACA
>CAZUGW010000008.1:0-421 GCA_964620055.1 uncultured bacterium | reverse complement strand
GCGAGACAGCGCCGCCCAGCGGGATTGCCTGGGTGTTCGTACGCAGCGGGACGAGCTGGGCCGTTCAGGCCGCGTTGTTTCTACCCGGCTTTCCGGCGAACGTCGCGTTCGGCGAGGCGCTGGCGCTGAACCACGACACGCTCGCGGTGGCGGTCCCCGGTGTCGTAGGCCAGGAGTCGGTGCGCATGTACGAGCGCACCCATTTCTGCTTTCGGTGGCGGCGCCGGTGGCGGCGCCTCGTGGCCGAGTTCGTGCACGGCGGCCGGGCGCAGAAGCGCAAGCTCGCACGCGACCTGTGGCGACTCCTCCGGGCACGGGGCCGCAAGGCGGCTAAGGCGCCGACGCTCCCGCGGCCGACTCCGACCGCGACACAAAGATCCGAGCCCGGGGATCTGGCGCCGACCTCCCAAGCTGGGAGCGC
>CAZUGW010000007.1:6114-21754 GCA_964620055.1 uncultured bacterium | reverse complement strand
GGACCGCTTCCTGGCGAAGGCCACGGAGCGCATCTTCCTGCCGCTGATCCGCCTGCTGCTGCCGGAGATCGTGGACATGAATCTCCCCCCGGAGGGCGTGTTTCACAACCTCGCGCTGCTCCGGATTCGCAAGCGCTACCCCGGCCACGCCTACAAGGTGATGCACGCGCTGTGGGGGCTGGGTCAGATGATGTTCACAAAGATCATCGCCGTGTTCGACGAGGAGGTTGATGTTCAGGACCTGAGCGAGGTACTCTGGCGGTTGGGGAATCACATTGACCCGGAGCGGGACGTGTGCTTCGTGCGGGGGCCGGTGGATATCCTCGACCACGCCTCCCGGATGCCGGGCTATGGCTCGAAGATGGGGATTGACGCCACGCGCAAGTGGCCGGAGGAGGGCTTCACCCGGGAGTGGCCCGACGCCATCGAGATGTCCCCGGAGGTCAAGGCCCGCGTGGACGCCCTCTGGGCCGGGTTGAACATTGTGTCTGAATAGGAAGCGGAAAACAGAGAACAAACCGTCTTCTTGAGTATCTTTTTTGCCTTTTGCCTTTTTACTTTTGACTTTCCCTTGGAGGGTGGAGATGGGTGAGATCCGCGACGTACTCGTCGCTATTACCGGCGCCAGCGGCGCGACCTACGGCGACCGTCTGCTGCGCGCGCTGTCCGGCCTGGTCCCGCGGATCGGGCTGGTGATCAGCCCCGAGGCGGCCGAGATCGCCGCGGCGGAGTTGGGCTGGGCGGTGGACTTCGACACCCTCCAGATCAGCGGCATCCCGCAGGAGGTCAAGGCGCGCCTGCACCTCTACCAGCCCGACGACTTCCACGCGCCCTATGCCAGCGGCTCCGGCGCGCCCGACGCCATGCTCGTCGCCCCCTGCACCATCGGCTGCCTCGGGCACATCGCGGCCGGATTGAACGATAACCTGATCCACCGCGCCGCCGGCGTCTGTCTCAAAGAGCGCAAGCCCCTCGTGCTGGTGGTGCGCGAATCGCCCCTGAGCCTCGTTGACCTGCGCAACCTCGTCACCCTCGCGGAAGCCGGGGCGATCATCATGCCGGCCTCGCCCTCCTTCTACTCCCAGCCCAAGAACCTTGAGGAAATGGTGGACTTCTTCGTGGTCCGCATCCTCGATCAGATCGGCCTGCGGGCGGAGCACCCGGGGCGGTGGGGGGCGTGATAGGATCGTTGGGCAGGAGCTTGCCTCCTGCCATGAGATCACGGTATGCTACGTAAGTTCCTCGCCCTCCTCAAGGCCATCCGTTTCGAGCACACCGCCTTCGCGCTGCCGTTCGCGCTGACCTCCGCGTTCGTCGCCGCGAACGGGTGGCCGCGGGTGTGGGAGTTGGGGTGGATACTCGCGGCGATGGTCGGCGCGCGCACCGCGGCGATGGCTCTGAACCGTATCGCCGATCTGGACTACGACCGCCAGAACCCGCGCACCGCGGGCCGCGCGCTGGTCACGGGGGAGCTGACCACGCGGCAGCTCTGGGCCACGCTGCTCGTCGCGTGTGTGCTCTACTTCCTCGCCGCGGGGATGCTGAACCGGCTCTGCCTCGCACTCTCCCCGTTCGCGCTGGCCGTGTTGCTGGGCTATTCCTACACCAAGCGATTCACCGCGCTCACCCACTGGGTGCTGGGCTTCGCCCTCGGCCTCGCGCCGGTCGGCGCGTGGATCGCGATCCGCGCCCGTGTGGACCTCCCGCCGCTGCTGCTCTGCCTCGCCGTCACCACCTGGACCGCGGGCTTCGACATCATCTACGCCTGCCAGGACATCGCCTTCGACCGCGCCCAGGGGCTGTTCTCGCTCCCGGCGCGGTGGGGCGCGCGGCGCGCGCTGGTGATCTCGACCGTGAATCATGTCTTCACCGTCTGGCTCCTCGCGCTGTTCGGCTGGGCCGCCCACCTTGGCTGGCTCTACCTGCTCGGCGTGGTGCTGCTCATCCCGGTGCTGTGGTGGGAGCACCACGTGGTCCAGCCTGACGACCTCCGCCGCGCCGAGGCCGCCTCCTTCGTCGCCAACGGAATCTTCAGCCTCCTCCTGTTCCTCTTTGCCGCCGCGGATGTTATCCTGTTCGGCGGAGTGCGGTACTGATGGAGGCGATCTTCGCTCACCGATCTCACCGACCTCGCCGCGCGGGTCGCGCGCGGTGAGCGATTGTCGCGCGCGGACGGCCTGGCGCTGCTGCGCACGCCCCATCTCGCCGCCCTGGGCGCGCTCGCCAACACGGTGCGTGAGCGCCTCCACGGGGATCGCACCTACTACATCATCAACCGCCACCTCAACTACACCAACATCTGCGTCAACCACTGCCGCTTCTGCGCCTTCTCCCGCCGGGAGGGCGAGGAGGGCGGCTATCTGCTCTCCGTGGAGGAGTGCCTGCGCAAGGCCGAGGATTTCCGCGGCGGCCGCGTCAGCGAGTTCCACATCGTCGGCGGCTGCCACCCCAATCTACAAGTAGATTACTATGTTTCCTTGCTCTCGGCCTTGCATCAGCGCTTCCCCGACGTGCATCTTCAGGCCTTCACTGCGGTCGAGATCGCGCATCTCGCGCAGGTCTCCGGGATCACGGTGGAGGAGTGCCTGCGCCAACTCCGCGATGCGGGGTTGGGGTCGTTGCCCGGCGGCGGCGCGGAGGTGTTCTCCCCGCGGGTGCGCGAGGAACTCTGTCCCAAGAAACTCTCCGCCGACGAATGGCTCGACGTCATGCGCACCGCGCACCGCCTCGGGATTCACAGCAATGCCACCCTGCTGTACGGTCACATCGAGCAGCCGGAAGAGGTGGTGGATCACCTGCTCCGACTGCGCGACTTGCAGGACGAGACCCACGGCTTTCTCGCCTTCATCCCCCTCGCCTTCCACCCCGCGAACACGGAACTGGAGGGCCTGGCCGGCCCGTCGGCCTGGGACGAACTGCGCATGCTCGCGGTGAGCCGCCTGCTGCTCGACAATATCCCGCACCTCAAAGTCTTCTGGATCATGGTGGGCCTGAAGGTGGCGCAGCTCGCGCTCGGCTTCGGGGCCGATGATGTGGATGGCACCGTGGCCGAGGAGCGGATCACCCACGCCGCCGGCGCGCAGACGCCTGAGTCGCTTACGGTGGAGGAGATTCACCGCCTCATCACCGACGCGGGGCGCGTCCCCGTGGAGCGCGACACGCTCTACCAGCCCGCGGCCTTGGCGGGAGGCGTGTGATGCCGCGGCTCGGCCTCGTCGCCTATTCGAATGTCTCCCCCTTCCGCCACGGCCTCCGCCAACTGGGAGTGGAGTACCTGGATGAGGTGCCGGCGAAGCTGCTCCCGCTCCTGGAATCCGGCGAGGTGGAGGCGGCGATCCTGCCGGCGTACGACGTGCTCGCCCACCCGGGGTTGATCGCCCTGCCCGGCACGTGCATCGCCTGCGACGGCCCGGCGATGAGCGTCAGGCTCTTCTCCCGCCTCCCGCTGCGCTTCGCCACGACCGTCGCGCTCGACGCGGACTCGCATACCTCGGTCGCCCTGACGCGGATCCTCCTCGCCGCCCTCGGCGCGCACCCGCAGTACCTCACCCTCCCCCCCGACCTCGACCAGATGCTCAGCCACACCGACGCCGCTCTCCTCATCGGCGACCCCTGCCTCCGCGCCCAGCCCGGCCAGGACGTCATCGTGACCGACCTCGGCGAAGCCTGGAAGGAACTCACCGGCCTCCCCTTCGTCTTCGCGCTCTGGGCGACACGCGAGGGGACCGACTACGCGGCGCTGAACACGCTGATTCTCCAGGCGCTCCAGCTCGGCCTGGACAACCTCCCCACCATCGCCGCCGCGGAAGCTCCCCGCCTCGGCCTCTCCCCCGAGATCATGCTGGTTTACCTCCGTGATCACCTGCGCTATCATCTGGAGGAGTCATATCGCGCCGGGCTGGAACGGTTCTGGCAGATGGCGGTGTTTCGAGGGTTAGTGGACAGTGAAGGGCCGGTGCGGTTCACGTCGGCGTGAGGACCTGCAATGCAGCAACTTGATCCGGAAACCGAGCGAAAAGCCAATGGGGCGATTGCCGCCCTCTCCCATCTCACCCAAGTGGTCCGCGCCTACCTCTTCGGTTCCCAGGTGGAAGGCACGGCCGACCGGTGGAGCGATATTGACCTGGCCGTCTTCGTCGAGGGCTTGGAGAAGTGGGACCTGCACGACCGGGCGCGCGCCTCGGTACAGGTGCAGAAAGAAGCCGGCGATGATATCGAGTTGCACTTCTTCCCGGCCCGGTCGCTCCGCGAACCCGACCCGGCCGGCTTCGCCGCCTGGGTGATGGCGCATGGCGTAGAGGTAGCTGCGTGAGCGCTTTCCAGGATTCAGACTCACGTGACCATGATCTACTGGTGCGTGCTACGAGTAGCGCCCTGCCCGGATGGCAGTTCCTCGGCCGGCCGGAGCCCTTCGGCTGGGCGCCGGACCATCACTTGCGCGCCTGCCTCCGCGATCCCGGAGGGACCGAGTGGCCGGTGATTCTGCGCCAGGCCTGGGGATCAGAGTCATTCTCGGCTGAGGTCTTTGCCTATCGCGAACTGCTACCACAACTTCCATTGCGCACCGCGCGGCTGTGGGCGACGTTCCGGATCGGGGAGGAGCAGGACTGGATGGTCCTTGAAGATCTGGGACCCACGACAGCCGATCCCTCCCATCGGGACGCCCTCCTGCGCACGCTGGGGTCTCTGCACGGCGCTGGCGCCCTTCTGCTCTCTGACCTCCCTGCCGATCATCCACTGCCGAGCTTCGACGCGGCCGCCCCGGACCATCAGCGCTGGGCCGATCTTCTCACACGGCACGAAGGTATGCTTCCCCAGGGGGCGACAGGTGTGTTTGCCCGCGTATTGCGTCGCTTGGCCGATCAACCGACCACGTTGTTGCATGGTGACACTGACCTCAGCAACGCCGTGCTGATTGGGGAAGAGGTCGCGCTCGTGGACTGGGAGAAGGTCATGTTGGGGCCGGCCGCGCTGGACCTGGGCCGGTTGGTCAAGCACCTGGGTGATCCCACCGAACTCTCTCACTACCGCGCCGCATATCGCGCGACGGGGAGCGAACTCTCTGAAGAAGAGCTACAGCCTTTGTTCGAACTTGCCGATGGTTTTGACTGCGTGCGATGGATATGCTATTGCCTGGACCGGACAGAGGCGGAGAACGATCCTGGCACAGAATGGCGGGAGATGTACTACGCCCCTCGTCTCGAACGCCTGCATGTGCTCGCAGAAAGATGGGGGATTGGGAAGTGACCCCTCCCACGATACCTGCTTTGGAGGCAGCACTTGAAAGGGCATCCTCCGGCGCGCGTCTCCCCGCGCCCTCCGCCCGCGCCCTTTTCTCCGCCCCCCTCGCCGCGCTCGGCGCGGCGGCGGACGCGGTCTGTCGCCGCCTCCACCCCGAGCCGATTCGCACCTTCGTCATTGACCGCAACATCAACTACACCAACGTCTGCCTCTCCGGCTGCGCGTTCTGCGCCTTCTTCCGACCGCCGGGGGATGCCGAAGGATATGTGCTCTCACAAGACGACATCCTCGCGAAAGTCGAGGAGGCCGTCTCCCTCGGCGCGACGCAGATCATGCTCCAGGGCGGGATGCACCCCGACCTCCCGCTCACGTGGTTCGAGGAGACTTTCCGCGCCATCAAAGCACGCTTCCCCGTCGCGCTCCACTCGCTCACCGCGCCGGAGATCGTGCACCTCGCGCGGCTGTCCGGGCTGAGCCTCGGGGAGACGCTGCGGAGATTGCACGACGCGGGCCTCGACTCCCTCCCCGGCGGCGGAGCGGAAATCCTGTGCGATGACATTCGCGCCCAACTCAGCCCCCGCAAGTGCACCGCCGACGAATGGTTCGCGGTGATGCGCGCCGCCCACGCGCTGGGGATGCGGGGCACCGCCACCATGATGTTCGGCCACCTTGAGACCATCGCGCATCGCGTCGCACATCTCCTGCGCGTGCGCGACTTCCAGGACGAAACGGGGATGTTCACCGCCTTCATCCCCTGGAGCTTCCAGCCCGCCAACACCGCCCTCGGCGGCCAACCCGCCGGCGCGCACGACTACCTCCGCACCCTTGCCATCTCCCGCCTCGTGCTCGATAATGTCCCGAACCTCCAGGCCTCCTGGGTGACGCAGGGCGCGAAGGTCGCCCAACTCTCCCTCGCCTTCGGGGCGAACGACCTGGGGAGCACGATGCTGGAGGAGAACGTGGTCCGCGCCGCAGGCGTCACCTTCCGTATGTCGAAACACGAACTCTCTGATCTGATTCGCAGAGCGGGTTACACCGCGGCCATCCGAGACACCTACTATCATATACTTGAGGTCGCCCCATGAATCCCGGCCGTTCCCCTAGACTCTATCCCCTAGACCCTAGACCCTGGTCCCTCCCATGATCGCTCGTGATACGCTCGCCGTGCTGGGCGGGAGCGGCGCGCACCAGGTGCTGCAGGAGCAGGCGAGTTCGCTCGCCCGCGTCGGCCCCGTGGAGACTCCCTTCGGCCCCTCCGCGCCGCTCTACCGCGTCCGCATGGAGGACGCGCAGTTCCTCTTCCTGCCCCGCCACGGCGAGACCGGCTACGAGATCGCCGCGCCCTGGGTGAACTACCGCGCCAATCTCTACGCGCTGAAGGAGCAGGGCGTCACTCGCATTCTCTCCTGGTCCGGGCCGGGCGCCATCAACCCCCAGCTCAAGATCGGCCAGTACGTGCTCCCGCACGACCTGGTGGACCTCACCCACGGGCGCGAGACCACCTTCTACAAGCACACCGGCCTCGGTTTCATCCGTCAGAGCCCCACGTTTTGCTCGGACCTGATGGCCGCCACCGCCTACCAGATGGAGCGACTGCACCTCCTGCACTCCGACCACGGGGTCTACGTCTGCACGCAGGGCCCGCGGCTGGAGACCGCCGAAGAGATCAAGTGGTACCGCAAGCAGGGGGGTGATCTGGTGGGCATGACCCTCGCGCCGGAGGTGTTCCTAGCGCGGGAGTTGGAGATGTGTTACGCGCCGATCTGCTATGTCACCAACTACGCCGAGGGAGTCAAGGAGCGGGAGAACCGTCCCGGCGAGTTGTTCGAGGGCCTGCTCGGGGAGAGTGAGCGTCTCGCCGTGGACGAGGCGCTCACGCACTTCCTGGAGCTCGCCTTTTGGCTCGCCCGCGCCCTGCCTCGGGACCGCACCTGCGTCTGCGCCCTCGCCATGGAGCGCTACCGCCGCGAGGGCCGCGTCGAGCAAGACTGGCACACCTGGATCAGCAAGCCATGAGCAACAGTTGGGACTTCGCCGACCTCGGGATGAAGCACACCCAGGCCGGCGTGCACTTCTTCCACCACTGGACCGCGAAGTTCATCCCGCAGATCCCCGCCCGCGTCATCGCGGAGTACGCCCGCCCCGGCGACGTCATCCTCGATCCGTTCATGGGCTCGGGGACGACGCTGATCGAGGCCACGCGGCTGGGCTACGACGCCTGGGGCACGGACATCAACCCGCTCGCGGTGAAGATCGCGCAGGCGAAGACCGCGCGCATTGACGAGGCCGCCCTCGCCGAGGTGATGCGCTGGCTGCAGGCCGCGGCGAAGGACCCCGAAAAGCATCGCGCGAGCTCCGCGACTCTCTTCCCCGACAGCGAGAAGTGGTTTCGAGAGGACGTGGCGCGGGCGATTCGCGCCCTCCGCAGCAAAGCGCGGAAGCTGGACGAACCCACACGCAACTTCGTCGAGATCGGCCTCTCCGACCTCCTCAAGGGCATGAGCAACGCGCGCATGGATCAGACTGTGCCCACGTTGCCGGAGACGCCGCGCTATCAAGATAAGAAGCACTACTGGCGCTGGGTGGACAACGAGACCCGCGAGATCAACCCGTTCCAGCGCCTCCACAACCAACTCCGCCGCATGAAATCCGCGCTCACCGAATTCCACGCCAACGGCTCCGGCCGCGCCGAACCGTTGCTGCACGACGCCCGCGACCTCGCTTCTCTCGGTCGCAAGGCGAACCTCGCCATTACCTCCCCGCCCTACTGGAACGCGCAGAACTACCAGCGGATGCACGTGCTCTCCTTCCGCCTCCTCGGCCTCCCCGCCCCCGGCCCGGCCGAGATCGGCCGCCGCGCCAAAGACTACCTCCCCGACATGGCCGCGGTCACCGACCAGCTCACCCGCCTCCTCACCGGCCACTTCGCCCTCGTCATCGGCGAGTCGAAAGAGGGCATTCACGAAGCCGTGCGCGACCAATGCCTCGCCCAGGGAATGAAACTCGTCGCGACCCACGTCCGGCAAGTGACGAATCAGGCGTTTTTCGCGAAGATGGTGAAGAACGAGGTGATCTATGTGTTTAAGGTGTAGGGGGCTTGGGAGGCGCTACTCCTGGTACTTGAGTACGAAGTCTCGGACGCCTTCTACCATACGCTTTGAGTCTCCGGGGTCTACTTCCTTAGCCCGTCCGTGGTCCACCTCGTTACGGAGCGTTGCCCAGGCAGTGACCTGTTGGTGTCGCGTCTTGGGGTAGAACTCCGGGTCGTGCTTGTATAGGTTGGTGCCTAACTTGCTGATACCGCTATCACCCTCCCACTCGCCGATGCGCTTCAGATGCACGCGGCGCAGGCAGTCCTCCAGAACCGCGCCCGCGATACTCACAGTGCCGTGATGATAGCCCTTCTGCTGGAGATGCTCGGCCATCTCCAGAAGGTCTCCGAAGACCTCGGCGGCGGCGAGCTCTCGGAGGTCTCGCACGTATCCCTTCGCGAAGTCATCCCTGAGTCTGCGCAACACGGCGTGGGCCTGCTTGAAGCTTGGAAAGTAATCGCCTGTAGTGCACTGGGCGAAGTGTTCGTAGTAGGTACTCTGCTTGCCGCCAATCTGCTCAATCAGAGTCAGCGAAGAGACCTTCCAACCCGACCAAGCTGCACCATCTACGTTCCCCTCGCGATAGCCCCACTCAGAGTCCGCGCGCGTTGCGGGCCTATGGGTACCCGCGACCCTATCACCATCGGCAATGAGCTCGTCTAGGCGTCTGAGAATGAGTTCCTTCGCGGACGTCATACTCGCCTCCTCCGGCGATTGCAGAGTCTGCATAACCCTAGGCAGTCTTGGCCTTCGAGTGCGCCCTCAGCTTCCCTGCAGGGCACAGTGTACCGCCTCTGACGGCTACAGGGCTAGCCGGCGACTGGCATCCGGGATGACCGGGAGTCCTTGCTAACAACCAATCACAAAGTTGTCATCCCGAGCGACTCGCAACCCCGAACCCTGAGTGAAGCGAAGGGGAGGGGGCGAGTTGTGCGAGGGATCAATACCGGCCAGGGGAGACGCTACCTCTATCCAGGCACTCACACTCCACGCTCCCTCCGCGCCGCCAGGAGCACGTCCAGCAGACGCCACACAGATCGTCTCCACCTCGCTGAGCGCATGGCGGCGACGGAGGTAGTTCTCGCTCTGCTCCACCGCCTCCCGCTCCACCAGGTCCACCTCTCGCCCGAGGAGGCCTTTCAGTTCCTCTTCCATCTCGACCAGGTCCCGCAGGCTCCACCGCACGTCGGGGGCGAAGGTCACCAGCACGTCCACGTCGCTGTTCGGGCGGAAATCCTCGCGCAGCACCGAGCCGAACAGAGATAGCTCGACAATGCTCCACCTCTGACAGAACTCCACCACCTGGTCTCGGTTGGGTTGAACGTGTGACATGGCAAAGGCCTCTCGGGCCTATTGTACTGGCAAACGAGACGCTTGTCTCGCCTCCCCGCGTCCCGCCTACTCGCCTCTTCGCCTCTTCGCCTCTTCGAGGCGACCCACCTCCTCCAACCTCTTCCCCGCCACCTGCGGATTCAGCCGCCGCGCCGTCTCCACGAACCACGTGGTCGCGTCCTTGTGCCGGCCCAGCGCGATCTCACACATCCCGCGGTAGTAGGCCGGCGCGAACTCCTGCCGGAACCGTTCCGCCGCGATGGTGAGATAGTCGCGCGCCTCTTCATATCGCCCGGACTCGAACAGGGCCGCGCCGTAGAGGGCCGCCACCTCCGGCTCGCGGCGCACCTCGTCGGGGACGCGGGCGAGTTGCTCCGCGGCGGCCTGGGGCTGGCGCGCTTCGTAGTAGGCCTGCCCCAGGGAGAGTGCGACCTCCTCCGGGTTCGCGCCCGCGGCCTCCGCCTCTTTGAGAGAGCGAATGGCGCGCTCGAAGTCGCTCACCGACATCGCCTCGGTGGCGCGGAGGAGTATGCTGGTTCGCTTCCCCCGCAACCGCGCTAGTGGGTAGACCAGAATGGTGCGCAAGGCCGATGCGACCCGCAGCCACAACCCCGCGGGCGCGGTGTCCCGCCCGCCCTCGTCGGGGGTGAGCTGGTCCTCCAGCGGCCGCGCCTGGTCCCGGTGTTCCCACAGATACCGCTCCGCCAGGGCGATCACCCGCCCCTCCAGCCGGTCATAGCCATAGGCGAGATGGGTTTTCAGCAGGGCGGTGCCCTCCGCCATCTTTCCCGACGCCATCATGGTAAGGCCGAGATAGGCCTGCACCAACTGGTTCCCCGGGTCGAGCTTCGCCGCCGCGGTGAAGGCCTTTCGCGCCTCCTCATACGCCCCCGCGTCATACTGGATTTGCCCGAGGAACAGCAGCGGCGCGTGGTTCTTCGGGTCGAGGTCCGCGGCCCGCCGCGCCGCCTTCACCGCCTCCCCCGTCCGCCCCGCCGCGGCCAGCGCGAGCGCGCTCTGGGCCTGCGCCCGCGCGTGCTTCGGAAAGATGGCAAGGACGCGCTCGAACGCCTTCGCCGCTTCCGCCGGCTGCCCCGCGCGCAAGAGTCGAGAGGCCTTGAAGTACTCCCGATCCGCCCGCCACCACGTTGTGATACTCCAACCCATGCGACGTAAGTTCTGCGGGTCTTTACTCGAATCCCCCTGAGCGACAGAGAGGTCTGTTGGGATGGCAGAGCCACGGAACGGCCGTTCGACTCTTCGACTCCTCGACTCCTCGCCTCTCGATATGCCCGGTCGCTCGCAATGTGGCATATCATAAGGGGAGTTGGCGTCAATGAGATCGCGTCTTCGGCGGGCGTGGAGCGTGCGCCCGCTGCTCGTGGCTGTGGCGGGCCTTGCGCTGACGGCGGCGGGGGCCGGATCGGCGCGCGCCTCCGCGCTGCTCGCGCGCGTGGAGACACGCGCGGTCGGTCGCGGCGTGGCGATCGCCCTCCTCGCGCCGGGAACGCGCGATCTGAAAGTCACCGCCTTCACTCTCGACAATCCCTCCCGACTGATCTTCGATCTCAAGGAGGCGGCGCTCGCCCGCGGCCTTCAGTCATCCCTCGCCCTCAGCCTGCCGGGAATCAGCGCGGCCCGCCTGGGGCAATATCGCTCCGACCCGGACGTTGCCCGCCTCGTGCTCGACCTGGCCGAGAGCGCGCCGCCTCCCACCTGGAACGTAACCCGCGGCCCGCATCCCGGCGAGACGCTGATCGTACTCGAACCGGCCGGGCCGGTGACGCTCCCGACGCCGACGGTGGAGAAGACCGCGCACGGCCTCGCCGTCCGCCTCGCCGGCGCGGGCGGGCTGCAGCGCTGCACTGCCGCCCTGGACAACCCGCCGCGGGTCTTCACCGACCTCGCCAACGCGACCCTGGAGGTGAACTGCCGCAAGGGCTTCTCGAGCGGCCCGATTCGCGAGATTCGCATGGCCCAGCAAGCGCCCGACGGCGACACTCCGGTCGCCCGCCTGGTGATCGAGTTGCGCGAGTCGCAGGAGTACTCCGAGTCCGTGGACGGGGAGGATCTGGTGCTCGCGTTCGGCCGGCCGCCGGCGCGGGAACGCGCAAAACCGAAACCGCTGAAGGGGAAGATCATCGTGGTGGACCCCGGGCATGGCGGAAAGGACAGCGGCGCGCTGTCGGACGACGAGAGCGATCAGGTGCAGGAGAAAGACGTCGTGCTCGACATCGGCCTGCGGCTGGCGCAACTCCTCCGGGAACGGGGCGCGGAGGTGGTGATGACCCGCGAGGACGACACGTTCATCCCCCTGGGCGCACGGTCCGATACCGCCAATCGTCTCAACGCCGATGCCTTCGTCAGCATTCACTGCAATTCGTGCGACACGCCCAACACGTTGCACGGTACTAGCGTTTACTACGACCACCTGGACAGCGTGCCCCTGGCCGCGGCCGTGCAGGAGGAACTGATCGCCGTACTTGAAAGCAAGGATAACGGAATTCGGAGCGCCAACTTCTCCGTCATCCGCCGCAGTCAGTGCCCCGGCGTACTCGTGGAGACCGCCTTCATCAACCACGAGGAGGATCGCAAGCTGCTCACCGACCCGGAGTCGCGCCGGCGGATGGCGGAGGCGATAGTGCGGGGCGTGATTCGCTTCTTCTCGGAAACCCCGCCCTCAGGAGGGCCGACTCAATGAGCCGCCGCCGTCGCCGCCGGTCCCGCGCACCCGGCCTTGTCGCCCTGCTGATCGTCGCGGCCCTGGTGGGCGCGGCCGGCTACGCGTGGCGCTATCATCGCGGGTGGCTGAGTCTCCCTTACCTGAGCCCCAGCGACCTTCGGTCCCCCTCGCCCACGACCGCGAAGCCGCCCCCGGCCCGACCCGATCAGCGCCAGAGCACGGTCACCGCGACGCTCTACTTTCGTCGCGTCCGCAACGGCGCGGAACGCCTGGTCGCGGTGACGCGCGAACTGCCCGGCGAGGCGCCCGCGCGGGCCGCGCTGGAGGCGCTGCTCTCCGGCGAGGTCCCGGAGGGCTGCGAGCGTCCGCTCCCGGAAGGCACGAAGCTGCGGGGGGTAACGATCAAACAAGGCACGGCGACCGCGGACTTCAGTGAGGAGCTCGCGAGCCATTTCCAGGGCGGCTCGGACAACGAAGGCGTGGTCGTGTACGCCATCGTCAACACGCTAAACTCCCTCCCCACGGTCGAGAAGACGCAGATCACGGTCGGAGGCAGGAAGCTCGACACGCTAGGCGGGCACCTCGACATCGGCGAACCGCTGGCGGCGGACGAGGAGTTGATGATCGCGCGGTGAGGGCGCTACTCCGCGCTCGCCACCCGCACGCCCTGCACCCGGATCGTCGGCAGCACCCGTCCCGGCTCGGCGCGGTAGTCCGAGGAGACCGCGTCCAGGTTCGCCAGCATCTCCAGCCCGTGTCCGGCGATCATGGTGTTCTTGAGGGGATAGGTAAGCTGTCCGTTCTTGATGCGGAAGCCCGCGTCCACCAGCGCGGAGACCTGCCCGGAGGCCGTGTTCGGCTGGGGCCGGCCCAGCGTGACGTAGAGCCCGTCGCTCACCTCCGCGATGATCTGCGCCGCGGTCTTGACGCCCAGCGACGGAATCACGTTGGTGCAGGCGATGCCCCCGCGGGCAGAATGTCCGGTGTTCTGTTCCTCGGACTTCTGCGCGGTGTAGTGGCTGTGCAGATAGGTCTGTAGGACGCCTGCTTCGACGAGCACCACGCGCCGATGCGGGAATCCGTCCCCATCCGAGATCGAGGAGGACAGCCCGCCCGGGAGCAGCGGATCATCCACCAGCGTCAGGCACTCGGAGGCCACCCGCTCGCCCCGCTTTCCCACCAGGAAAGAGCGATTTCGCTGCACCTCCTCCGCGCTGGCCGCCTGGCAGAGGCCCTGCAAGAACGAATGGGCCGCGAGCGGCCCGAAGACCACCGGCAGGGTCGTGGTCTTCATGGTCCGGCTGTCCAGGGAGCGCAAGGCCTCCGCCGCCGCGCTCGCGCCCAGCCCCTCCGGCTTGAGCTGGGACCGCGCGCGGGCCGCATCCCACTCGTAGAACGAGCCCACATCATCACCCCGTCGAATCACTACTTGCACCCAGACGGAGGCGCTCGTACTGCGCTGCGACACGCTCACGCCCAAGCTGTTGACCAGGGCCCAGTCTCGCCACTCGGCGTGCGCGCTCCCGGTCACCAGCGCCTCCGCCGACGCCTGGAGCGCCTCGTCAATCCCGCCGGTCACCCAGGCCGACACCTCGGCCGCGCTGAGGTTCGCCACCCCCGGGTCGAAAAGACCCTCCACCTCCGGATAGGCGGCCGGACGCACCAAATCCACGAAATCGGGGTCGCACTCCGCCGCCTTCGCTAGCTCCGCCGCCTGTTTTCCCGCCCGCCGCGCGACCAGCTCCGCCACGCCCGAGGCGTTCGACCACCCCGTTCCCCCTTCCGAGAACGCCCGCACCGCCACCGAGGCCCAGTGCCGCGTGTCGCAGGACTTGATCGCGTTCTTCTCCACCGCCACCGCCATGGTCCGCCCGCGCTCGACCGAGGCGTCAGCAAACTCCGCCCCGGCCCGGAGGGCGGCCTCGCAGGCGACTCGCGCGATCTTCACCAACTCGTCTGGCGCAGCTTCTTTCACGCCTGCCCCCCGACCACGATCTCCGCAATCTTCACATACGGCCCGCCCCCGTTGGTGGACATGCTCTGCCCCTCTTTCCCGCAACTCCCCGGCATGGCCAGCTCGAAATCCCGGCTCACCCCCAGCACGTTGGCCAGCGTATCCAGCGTCATGCCCGAGACGGAGACGTCCCGCACCTGCTCGGCCAGCTTCCCGTTTCGGATCATCACCCCCTCGCCTGCGTGACAAGTGTACTGGCCCTTCTCGGACCAGACGTAGCCCCACTGGCCGCCCCGCAGCAAGATCCCGACGTCAATGTCCCGAATTAGGTCCTCCAGGGACTGCTCCCCGGGCTGGATCATAGTGTTGCTCATCCGCACGATGGGCCGGCTCATGAACCCGTCCGCCCTGGCGGACCCGTTCGGCGCCACGCCCATCTTCGCCGCGGTCTCCAGGGAGTGCATGAATCCCTTTAGCACCCCGCTCTCCACCAGCACCCGCCGCTGCCCGGCCACGCCCTCGGAATCGTACTGATACGTCCCCCACGCCCCTGGGACGGTCGCATCGTCCAGGATGGTGACGCAGTCCGCGGCCACCTTCTGTCCCAGCTTCCCGGCGAGGATGGACTGACCCGCCAGCACCGCGTCGGCCTCCGCGTTGTGCCCCACCGCCTCGTGCACCAGGAGTCCCGTGATGGACGGGTGGAACACGGCCGGGAAGTTGCCCGCCGGCGCCGGGTCCGCCCACAGCAACGAGACGGCCCGCGCCGCCGCCTTCACGCTGAACTCCTCCGCCGGCGTTTGCTCGATGAGCTCGAACCCGCACTGCTTCGCCCGCACCTCTTTGGCCTGCTGGCGCACCGCGCCGTCCTGGGTGGTGATGGCGTGCCAGATGATGGTGCGGACCGTCTCGGAGGAGACCAGCGCCCCCCGTGTGTTGCAGACGATCTCGTGCTGCCACGAGTCGTTGTAACCGGTCATGAGATTGGCCACATGGCAGCAGGCGCGGCAGCCCGAGGCCTCCTCATACCCCCGCACCGCGGCCAGCTTGCGCTCCAGCGGCACCCGGGTGGGGTCAATCTCGAACGGCGTGCGCACCTCGTCCACCACGACCGGTGCGTCGGCTAGCACTGCTGGCTCGAGCCGGCGCGCGGCCGAGACCTTGGCCATGTCGAGAGCGGCGGAAAGACAGCATTTCCAGTCGGAATAGCGCAATGACTCCGTCCCGGCGAATCCCCAGGCCCCCTGCCACAGGACGCGGATGCCCACCCCGGCGCGCGTGCTGGCGCCCGCGCGGTCTGCCCGGCCGTCCTGCAGCATCAGACTGCTGCTTCGCACG
>CAZUGW010000007.1:219-6104 GCA_964620055.1 uncultured bacterium | reverse complement strand
GAACTGTCTATTAGGCGCGCGGGGCGAATTACCTACCTGCGGACCTGCGGGGGGAGAGGCGCGTTTCCGCCCACGTGTGCGGTTACGGGACGTGGGGCGGACGCTCCTCCGGCGCCATAGACGCGTTGCGCCGTGGAGGCCTTATGACCTCCACGGCGCCATTCTCGCGCTTCCCGACAGTTCGGTAAAGCAGGTTGACTACTTGACTCTTTACACCGCGACGACCGCGACCACCGCGTCGCCGTCGTCCAGGCGGATGGCGCGGGTGCCCTGGGCCCCACGGCCCATCTGGCGCATGTCGTCCACCGAGAAACGAATCGCGGTGCCGCCCTTGGTGATCACCATCACGCTCGTCGCCTTGTCCAGCGCGGCCGCGCCGACGATCGCATCCCCGTCGGCCAAACTCATCGCGCCCACGCCTCCGCCGCCGCGGCCCTGCACCCGAAAGTCGTCCACCGCGGTCCGCTTCACCATCCCCATCTTCGTTACCAGAACGACGTCCATTCTCCGCCTCCTTGATGATCCGGGGTCCTCCCCCGTCGTCTTCACAGAAAAGCTACCATACGCCCCAGGCAGGTTCTAACGCCAATTCTAGCCCATTCTGAGAAAAAAGGGGAGGTTTTTCGCGACACGACGTCGGGCTTGCGGAGGAGCTGCGCGTTCTCTTTCCAGCCGTCTGGGCCACCGCTCCCCGGACAAGCGTCGTGGTCGCAGGTCCAATCGGCGCGACAGCGAAGAACGTTACCTAACAGTTCGCGGGGAGTCGAAGGCATGGCCGATCAGCATAGCGGAAGATACGTCGGGCCGTATACGATCCTACATTCGCGCCCCATCTATGAAAACCCCTGGATCAAGGTGCGTGAGGATCGCGTCAGCCGCCGCGGGGAGGCCGAGTCCGTCTTCGGGGTCGTCACCATGAAGCCCGGCGTCACCGTGCTGCCCCTGGAGGAGAACGGCGACGTCTATCTGGTGCGCGAGTTCAAGTACGCCCTGGGAGATTACTCCCTGGAGGCCATCAGCGGCGGCCTGGAGTCCGGGGAGACCCCCGAGCACGCCGGAATCCGCGAGCTGGCCGAGGAGTGCGGCCTCGCCGCCGCGGAGTGGGTTGACCTGGGCCTGGTCAACCCCTTCACCACCCTCATCCACTCCCCCAACCACCTGTTCCTCGCCCGCGGCCTTTCCAAGGACCGCCGCGTGCGAGAGACCAGCGAGGAGGTGGAGGTGGTCAGGATGCCCTTCGAGGACGCCCTCTACGCCGTGCTGCGGGGTGAGATCACCCACGGCGCCTCCTGCGCGCTGATCCTCAAGACGAAGCTGTTTCTGGAGCGGCGGAAGTAGGGCGAGGCCGCGGTCTCTCCGCCTCCGCCTCCCGGAAGATGGCCCGTCCCGCGCCGCGGCCGCACATGGCGCGCGCCAACCACACCACGCCCCGCCGAGGCCCCGGCTATACTGACCGCGGACGCAGGAGGTGTGCGATGGGAGGTCTGGAGGAGTTGGTGCGCTTTCCCGTGGACGACGTGACGCTGGAGGGCAACCTGGTGATCCCGCCGCGGGCGCAGGGGATCGTGCTTTTCGCCCACGGCAGCGGCAGCAGCCGCCATAGCCCCCGCAATCGGCACGTCGCCGAGATGCTGAACAAGGCGGGCATTGCGACGGTGTTGTTCGATCTGCTGACCTCGGAGGAGGAGGCGGAGGACCTGGTCACGGGGCAGTTGCGATTCGATATCCCGCTGCTGGCGAAGCGGGTGGCCGGGGCGACGGATTGGGTGGCGCAGGACGGCCGGACTCGGGACCTGCACCTCGGTTACTTCGGTGCGAGCACAGGCGCGGCGGCCGCGCTGATGGCCGCGGCGGAGCGGGAGGACATCGCCGCCATCGTCTCTCGCGGGGGTCGGCCCGATCTGGCGGGCGGGGCCTTGCCGCGGGTGAAGGCGCCGACGCTGCTGATCGTCGGCGGGCGCGACACCTATGTGATCGAGCTGAACCAGATGGCGATGCGGCAGATGCGCGCCCCGTGCGAGCTCAAGATCATCCCGGGCGCGAGCCACCTCTTCGAGGAGCGCGGGGCCTTGGAGCAAGTCGCAGCCGCGGCGGCGGAGTGGTTCGGGAGGTACCTGGGGGAGGAGGCGCGGAGGGAGGCGGCGTGAGGGGGAAGGCGGGTCGGTCAGGACGAAGGCGTAAGGAAGAGCGAAGGGAGGGAATGACCCAACGCCCTTCGCTCTTGATCTGCGCGCTCAGATTCGTGCCGCGATGTCACTTGGGAACCGGAGTTCGCCGGGCACGCGGCTTGGCCTTGACCTTGTGATCGGTCGCAGAAGCGTGATAGGACTTCTTTGCTTTCTCTGCTCGGTAAACGGCTCCGACCTCGTTGTCAAGATAACTGTGTGAAGCTTTCAGAGCCGAGTCAACGAGCACGTCAGGGGTGATTTCCCGCCTCATCTCTCCACCTCTCTCCGGCAATCTCACGCGCCAACCTGGCACGGCTCTTCGTTAAGCAAGACGATACCGACACACACTGTATTCACCACGGTAGCGACGTAGCTGGGGAACTTCCTCCAGTTGCTACCAACTCGCCACGGCTCCAGGTTCGGAAGAACCTGGGCACAAACCTGGTCGACAACCCGATCCACCACGAACCCTATGTCCTGACTGGTCCATCCCTGGAGCTTCCCGGCTTCGGTCTTCTGCCAGTGTTCCAGGAACCACTTCTGTACCCGATAATGGACCCATTGGTTGAATGCCTCGGTCGCCCTGTCAAGACCCCGATGTGCATCAGCAGCCACTGCTAGGATGGCCCGGTCAACGATCTGCCCAGTCTTCGACGACATTCAGTCTCCCTCCATGAAAGATACCATGTTTCGGTGCGCGACGATAGAGGAAAAGTGGGCGGTAACACGCCCGCCACCGCCTCTGGCCGTCCATCACCACAATCTTCGGGGGAGCGGGGTGGACCCCCTTCTCCTCGCGCACCTGGCAGAGCAGATGGCTAGGTCCAGATACCCGTGAATGGACTGCTCGCCTCTCACCTACCAATCTGCCGCTGCCTCCAGAACGAGTAGATCGCGGGGACGATCTCCAGCGTGAGGATGGTGGAGGTGATGACGCCGCCGATCATGGGGGCTGCGATCCGCCGCATCACGTCGGCCCCGGAGCCGTGCGCCCACATCAACGGCAACAGGCCCATCAGGATGCACATCACCGTCATGAGTTTGGGGCGGATGCGCTGCACCGCGCCCTCGGTGATGGCGTTGAAGAGGTCCTCCAGGTTGTTCATCTTCCCCTCCCGCTGGTGGCGGTGGAAGGCCTCGTCGAGATACACGATCATCACCACCCCCGTCTCCGCGGCCAGGCCCGCGAGGGCGATGATGCCCACCCACACTGCGGCGGAGAAGTGGTACTTGAGCAGGAACAAGGTCCACAGGCTGCCCGTGATGGCGAACGGCAGGGAGAGCAGCACGATGCCGGTCTCGGCCATGGAGTGGAAGTTGAAGTAGAGCATGATCACGATAATGAACAGCGTGAGCGGCACCACCAGGGTGAGCCGCTTGCGGACGCGCTCCATGTACTCGTACTGCCCGGTCCACTTCAGGTAGTAGCCCTGGGGCAGCTTGACGTGATTGGCGACCACTTTCTGCGCGTCGGCGACATAGCTGCCCATGTCGCGCCCGCGCACATAGGCCAGCACCCAGCCGGTGAGCGAGCCGGACTCGCTGCGGATCATGTCCGGTCCGGAGGAGATGCGGATGTCCGCCACCTCGGTGAGCGGGATCTGCATTCCGCCCATGCTGGGGACGAGGACGCGCTTGAGCGTGTCCATCTCGTCGCGGAGGCCGCGGGGATAGCGCAGGTTGATACCGTACCGCTCCCGCCCCACGATGGCGGTGTCTATGTTCATGCCCCCGATGGCCGACTCGACTTGGGACAGCACCTCCTCCGTCGTCAGGCCGTAGCGCGCGGCGTCGGCGCGACGCGGAATAATGTCCAGGAACGAGGCGCCCATCACCCGCTCAAAGTACGCGCTCTCCGTGCCGCGCACGTCTTGCAGGGCTTTCTCGATCTCCGCGCCGAGTCGCTCCACCTCCTCCAGGTCCGGCCCGAAGACCTTGATTCCCAGCGGCGCGCGGATGCCCGTGGAGAGCATGTCAATCCGCGTCTTGATGGGCCACTGAATCCCGCCCTTGGTGACACCGGGTAAGACGAGCGCTTTGGAGAGGTCGTCCTGGAGCTTATCCCAGGTCATCCCCGGCCGCCACTGGTCCTGCGGCTTGATGAGGATGGTGGTCTCCACCATGCTTAACGGCGCGGGGTCGGTGGGCGTCTCCGAGCGGCCCACCTTGCCGAACACACGCTGGACCTCGGGGAAGGCGCGGAGGATCTTGTCCTGCAGTTCCAGCAGATCGCCCGCCGACTGCGGCGAGATGCCTGGTACCGTAACCGGCATGTAGAGGATATCACCCTCGTTCAACTCCGGCATGAATTCCGAGCCGATTCGGTGCACGATGAACACGCACGAGATGACCGCGATGATCGCGATGGCGATGCTTATGGCGCGCCGGCGGATCAGCGCGTGCACCCACGGGCGATAGAGACGCTGCAGCCCGATGCTGATGGGGTGCCGGCTCTCCGGGAGGATGCGGCCCCGCATCAGGGCCACCATCAGCATCGGCGCCAGGGTGATGGAGAGCAGGGAGGCGGAGAGCATGGAGAAGGTCTTGGTGTAGGCCAGCGGCTTGAAGAGCTTGCCCTCTTGCGCCTCCAGGGTGAAGATCGGCAGGAACGAGACCGTGATCACCAGCAAGGAGAAGAACATCGGCCGGCCGATCTCCTTGCAGGCCGCGATGATGGTCTCCTTGCGGTCCGCGTCCGGCGCCAGATGCTCGAGGCGTTTGTGGACGTTCTCGATCATCACCACCGCTTCGTCCACCATCACCCCGATGGCGATGGCGATTCCTCCCAGGGACATGATGTTGGAGGTGAGCCCCAGGTAGTACATGGGGATGAAGGCGATGATGATGGCAATCGGCAGCGTGACGATGGCGCGCACCGCGCTGGGCACGTGGAGCAGGAAGATGATGATCACCAGGCTGACGATGATGCTTTCCTCGATCAGCGTGCGGCGGAGGGTGGCGATGGAGCGATCAATGAGCCCAGAGCGGTCGTAGGTGGGGACGATCTCGATCCCCTCCGGCAACGAGCCTTCGACCTGCTTGATCTTCTCCTTCACCCGGTTGATGACGTTGAGCGCGTTCTCACCGTAGCGCATCACCACGATTCCGCCGACCACGTCCCCCTCGCCGTCCAGGTCGGCGATCCCGCGGCGTTGGTCCGGCCCCTCCTGCACTCGTCCCACGTCGCGTAGGAGAATCGGCGTGCCGCGCTCGTCCGCCCCAAGCACCGTTAGTTCGAGTTCTTGGGGCGACTTCACATACCCCAGGCCCCGCACCACGTACTCGCGTCCCGACCACTCGATGCTCCGCCCGCCCACGTCCCTGTTGCTGCTCCGCAGGGCCATCATCACCTTGTCGAGCGGCAGCTTGTAGGCAGCCAGGGCGTTGGGTTCAATAGTAACCTGGTACTGGTTCTGGAACCCGCCGACGCTGGCTACCTCGGCCACGCCGGGGATGCTGCGGAGCCAGTAGCGCAGACTCCAGTCCTGGAAGGAGCGGAGCTGCGCGAGGTTGAGCTTCGAATCCACGTGCAGCTTGAGGGGTCGGCCCAGACATCCCTCCGGGTTCTTATCGAAGGCCTCCCTCGAGGCCTGCGACGCGAAGTAGTACATCCGCCCCTTGTAGTGGCGCTGGAACTCTGAGTTGCGCGTGGTGACCTTCCCGCTCATCGGGTCTATCGGTTTTTCGGCGAGGGCGTATTCATAGACCCACCCCACG
>CAZUGW010000007.1:0-209 GCA_964620055.1 uncultured bacterium | reverse complement strand
ACTCCCTGGGGCAGCTTCCCCTGGACCGCCGAAAGGTATTCGAGGACGCGGCTGCGGGCCCAGTAGAGGTCCGTGCCGTCCTCGAAGATCACGTACACGAACGACATGCCGAACATGGACTGGCCGCGCACCACATTCACCCGGGGCGCGCTTAGGAGACTGGTCACAATGGGATAGGTGATCTGATTCTCCACCAGGTCGGGGCTGCG
>CAZUGW010000006.1:20173-22028 GCA_964620055.1 uncultured bacterium | reverse complement strand
CGGCACTCATCACTCACAACGTCCTACAGATGAGGTTATGTTAGAGTCTCTTAGGAGGAAGGAGGTACTGTCGCCACGCTTCGGGCGGGGCGTCCTTCGGGTAGGCCTTCGCGTGTCCGTCCACAAACCCGACGATATCCCAACCCGGCACGGCCTCCACGACTACCATCGGCGTGATCCCCGCGTCTTCGATGTCCGCGAGCTTCGTACCAGGCGGTATCAGGTATTGCACCACCACTTCGTCGGAATCGGGCAGACAGAAGACCTCGTCGCTCTTAAGGTAGTCACGGATGATCTCTCGAAGTTCCTCTCCGGTTAGCGCCTCCGGGAAGGCATTGTAGTCCGATAGGTACATGACGAGCGCGGTGGCGATGTTCTTGATGTTGGACAACACCCTGACTTTCAGTCTCTCCGAGCCCGGCTGCTCCTCGACCTCCGCTCGCGGAAAGGCCCTGCGGAGTAGGCTGACCGCGATCAGACCCTCCTTCCCGGCAGGCGCCGGCCCGACGTGCGCGTCTTTGATGAACTGGTCGAGGGCCGCGGGCTGCATCTCGGCCCGCTGCCAGCGGACGAACGCGTTAGCCTCGCCGCACGAGAAGACGTATGCCAGCATGTCGGCGCTGCTGGACCAGGAGGGCGGCCCAGACTCGGAGTTGAGCGGCGGCCCGGCTACGGAAGCCCGGAGGGATTCATAAGAAAGCCCTGCCTTTTCCATCTCCGTCCGAATGTAGTCCGGCAAACCCGTCTCGGGGGTCGCCGTCTCCGCGACCGGCAGATTGCGGTCGGCCAGCATCAACACTATCCGGCTGTCCGGTGTCCAGCACAGCACTCGCTGCGGGTACACGCCCTCCAACGCCACTGCTTCGCCCCGCGTGCTTCCCGCGGGATAGATGACCAGCTTGTCCTCCACCACTACGGCGCACAGCCGCCCGTCCGGTGACCAGATGGTCCCCTCGGGCCGCGCGGGGACTTGGCCCACCACCTCCACCTTATCGGCCTCCGCGCTCCAGATCCGCTTGGTCCAAGTGTCGCCGGGCTGCGTGGCAATCCAGTAGGCGGCCGTGCCGGCCACCGCCCAGCGCAGGTCCAGCCCGCCTTCGTCTAGCTTGCGCTCCTGCGCGGGCGGGAAGCTCTGCAGCCAGACTGCGAGGGTCGCATCGGAGTCCTTCACGTAAGCAAGATGCTTGCCATCAGGAGCCCAGGCCGCAGCCGTGATCGCTCCCTGCGCGAGGGTGGTGGTCTCGCCGGTCGCGTAGTCCACGCTAACCAGCTCGCACTGCTCACCGCGAAAAGCGCGCACCGCGAGCTGCGCGCCGTTCGGCGCCCACCAGATGGGCCCGCGCAAGGTCGCACCCTCCGGTGCGGTCCAGACCAGCCGCGGCGGCGCGGGAGGGGGCCGGAACTGGCGTCTATCGCCGGACGTGAACGGCGGCCCGTCGGGACTCGCGCCTCCCTGGGCGTCGCGGTCTCGTTGCGAAAGCCAGGCCCCGACTACCCACAGCGCGGACCGCCCTCCCTCTTGGGCGGGGCCGCAATACGCGATCTCCTGCCGGCCCGGCCCAAACGCGAACCCGGTGATAGGTGTCCGGGTGCTCAACAGCGCCACCGCGGGCGGGTTGCCGAACCGAATCCCGCCGGTTACGCCGTCTAGCATCACGGCGTCCCGCACCAGCACCGGCGGCATCCTCTCCGCGGCCCAAGATGCCGTGCTGGCGAGGGTGAGCAGAACGACCAGCGCGATCGTGAGCTTTCGCATCTCCTCCTCCTATCGCCCCTGCGGGATATTGTCCAGCCCGTAGTCCTCTCCCTTACGGTACATCCCTGCGTGGCCATCCACGAATCCCACTAGGTCCCA
>CAZUGW010000006.1:12127-20163 GCA_964620055.1 uncultured bacterium | reverse complement strand
GACCACCACGGGTGTCATCGAGGCGTCTCCGATGTCCTCCAATCTCAGGCCTGGGGGCAGGAGGTACTCCACTACCGGCTCGCTCCCCCCGGGCAGCATGAACACCGCGTCAGTCTTCAGGTAGTTCCCGAGCGCCTGCCGCAGGTCGTCCTGGGAGTTGATGTTCGGGAACGCGCCGAACTCCGCTACATACATGTTCAGCGCGATGGCCAAGTTCTTGACGTTGGAGAGCACCTTTGCTCGCAGCCGCGCCTCTTCCCCTCCCTCGGCCAAGGCCTCGGCCTGGCGCGCCTCCTCTAGCCTGTCGCGGGAGATCATCTGTCGGCCCACACCGATGGCGAGTAGCGCGCGGTCTGCCTTCGGGAATTGCGCGGCGCGCTGTTTCAGCATTCCATCCGTCTTCGAAGGCTCGACCCCGGCCAGATACCAGCGGGCGAAGCCGGAGGGCTCTCCCTCTCCTCGGCTGTAGACGTAAGCCACCATGTCCCCGTTCGCGGACCACGACGGCGGTCCCGCTCCAGGCTCCAAGGGAGGCCCAACCATCGCCGCGCGGAGGCTCTCGTAGGCCGTTCCGTCCTGCTTCAGCATGCGCAGCACCGGCGGCGACATCGCGGTTTCCGGCCTCACCGCCACCGCCACCGGCAAGTTCCGATCGGCCAGGATCGTCACCAGGTGGCTGTCCGGTGTCCAACTCAGGACGCGCTGGGGGTGGACCCCCTCCAGAGTCACCACTTCGCCGGCCCCAGAGCTTGCGGAGTAGATCACCAGATGCTTACCGCTCGACACCTCCTCCACGGCCGCGCACAGCTTCCCGTCCGGCGACCAGACCGTCCCCTCGGGCCGCGCGGGGACGTCTCCGACTGATTGCGGCTCCTCCGCGCCGGACTCCCAGGCGCGCTTGGTCCACGTCTCGCCGGGTCGCGGGGCGATCCAGAAGAGCGTCTTTCCGTCCAGCGACCAACGCAAGTCAAGCTCGCCCTCCCCAAGCCTCCGCGCCTCGCCAGGCGGGGAGCTTTGCAGCCACACGGCGCTGGTGCCATCCGTCTCTTCGACATATGCAATCTGCTTTCCATCGGCCGACCAGGCGGCCGCGGTGATGGCGCCCTGCGCCAGCTTCACCTCCTCTCCAGTCGCATAGTCTACGCTGACCAGCTCACACTTCTCATCGCGGAAGGCCCGAACCGCAAGTTGCGTCCCGTTTGGCGCCCACCACAGCGGCCCCCGCAAGGTCGCTCCGCCCGGAGCGCTCCACACCAACCGCGGCGCCGCGAGCGGAGTGCGGTACAAGCGCGCGTCCTCCTCCGGCTCCGGCCTGGGGGCCTGGGAGTTCACCAGCCACAGGCCGGACCGCCCCTCCTCTCCGGTTGGCGCGCAATACGCGAGCTCCAGCCGCCCCGGTCCGAACGCGAAGCCGGTGATAGGGCTTTGCTCGGTAAGCAGCGCCGGACGCGGCCGCGCGTGCAGGAAGTACACATAGGTCTCGCCGTCGAGCAGCAGCGGCCAGCGCTCAAGTACCGGTGGGGTTTGCGACTCGGCCCAGGCCGTGACCGGCAACGCGGCAAGCACCAACATCACCAGCGCAATCGCGTATCTTCGCATCTCCGCCTCCTAGGGCTTCTTCTTGTCGAACGCGCGCACGTGTCCATCCACATACCCGACCACATAGAAGTCGGGATGGTAGTCAATGATCACGGCCTCCTCCCGCGCCGCGTCTTCGATGTCCCCGAGGCTCTTGGTGGGATCGAACACCCACCGCACCACCACCTCGTCCTTGCTTCCCGGGCGCATGAAGACGCCGTTGTTCCTTACGTAGTCCTCAATGGCGGCCAGCATTTCGGCTTGACCGTTGGAGGTTGGGAATCTGTCCCAGTCCGTGAGGTACATGTTGAGGGCGATGGCGCAGTTCTTCGCATTCCGGGTGACGACCGACCGTTCTATCTTGGGCGGTAGCTTCTCGTGCCAAGCCACCCGCCTCCTGGTGACGTTGAGCATGAGGAGCCGGCCCGGTGTCGCCTTCTCCACGGGAGGGTGGGAAGAGATCAGCTCCTGCGGCGTGGCGAGGCTGGCATAGACCAGCCATCTCCCGTCCGAAGACCAGGTCGGGTCGCCGGCCTCGAGAGCCAGGGGTGTCTCCCTCGCGAGGATCGCCCGCTCCCGCGAGTAGTAGGCCAAAGACGCGGTGTCGGGGTCGGAATCCTCGGTGGCCACGCAGATGCCTTGTCCCGGCGGGATGGCGTTGACCAGGTAGAGGTAGTCGCCAGCCCCTAGCACTGCGAGAAGCGAGCTATCCGGAGACCAGCCCAGCAGACGTTTCGGGCTAAGGCCGGGCAATGGCACTTCCTCCCCTGACTCACGGGCGCGCGACGCGATCACCACCTCTCCCGCGCGCAGCCAGGCGCACCGCTTTCCGTCCGGCGACCAAATCGTTCCCTCCGGTCGCGCGGGTCTCTCCCCTCCCTCACTGACCGCGTCTGTCGCGGCGTCCCACTCCCTCGCACTCCACTTGGTCTCTGAGACCGGGGCCTGCCAGCGAAGCATGCCTCCCTCCGGAGACCAGCGGAGATCGTAGCCACCCTCGCCCTGCTTCCTCGGTTCTCCCGCGGGGAAGGAGCGGAGCCAGAGGGCGCGCGCGTCCTGATCGCGCGTCACATACGCGAGCATCTTCCCGCTGGGCGACCAGGCTGCGTCCTCCACCTGCGCGTCGTGCGTGAGCCAGGTCGCCTCCCCGGTCACGTAATCCACCGCCACCAGGTCACGCACCTCGCCCTGATAGGCGCGCACCAGAACGGTGTCTCCGTTGGGAATCCAGCGAATCGGTCCGCGTAAGGTCACGCCGGGGGGAGCGGTCCACAACAGCCGCGGCGCGGCCGGGCTCTCCTGCCAGGATCTAAAGAGGACTTCCCGCTCTTCCGGGGTCAGGCGCCGCCAGTCGCCTTGGTCACGCAGCTTCTGGATTCGCTGATGCTCATCCAGCAACGCCTGCCCGGAGACGACCCACAGCGCCGAGGCCTCTCCCTTCGGACCGCAACAGGCGAGTTCCAGCCGCCCCGGCCCGAAGGCGTAGTCGGTGAAAGACCGCCCCTCCGGGGTGAGCATCCCCTGGGTGTGGAAGGAGTAGAGCCACTCCCCGGAGACCAGCCCCTCATATTTCGCGGCACTATACCGACGGTACGCCTCGTCCTGCCCCCGCGCCACTCCCAACCACGCCACTACCCCCACGCACGCCAACCCCACCGGCAGCCACAGCCAGCGCTTCATCGCGTCGCCTCCAGAGCGTAGTTATGATCTGAGATGTGTGCCGAACGTCGTCTCGTCACGTGCTCTGGTTATTGGCGACGACCTCTGCTACCTGCGCAAACGTCTGCTGCAACGCCGGGTAGAGGCCTTGATAGAGAGGGTAGTATTCTGCGTATTGCCGCGCGGCCCCTGCTTCCGGGGTGACCGGCTCCTTGGTTTGCACCGCCGCGGCGCAGGCGGCCGGGACGTCGGGGTACACGCCCCCCGCCACTCCCCCCAGCAGGGCCGCGCCGAAGGCCGCCCCCTCGTCTATCGCCATCCCCTCCTTCGTCGGGGCAGGCCGCACCAGCGGGGTGTTGAACACATCGCACTGCATCTGCCGCCAGAACGCGCTACGCGCGCCGCCGCCGGTGGCCCGCACTTCGGTGATCGGCAGGCTCATCTCGCGCAGAATCTCGAGTGAATCCTTCAGCCCGTAGCACACCCCCTCCATGATTGCCCGCGCCAGGTGGCCCTTGCCGTGGCGCAAGCTCAGCCCCACGAAACTGCCGCGGGCGTGGGGGTCGGCGTGCGGGGTGCGCTCGCCGGTAAGGTAGGGGAGGAAGAGCAGGCCCTCCGATCCGACCGGGGCCTGGGCCGCCTCCGCGGTGATGAGTTCATAGGCGTCTACGCCGCGCTGCGCCGCTTCCTGCTGTTCGGCTTGGCACAAGGCGTCGCGGAACCACCGCAGCGATCCGCCCGCGGAGAGCATCACCCCCATGGCGTGCCACTGCCCCGGGACGGCGTGACAGAAGGTGTGGACGCGCAGCTTCGGATCGAGCTTCGGTTGCAGCATCGGCGAGAAGACCGTGCCGGAGGTGCCTACCGACACGGCCACAATCCCCTCCGCGATCACCCCGTTGCCCACCGCGCTGCACGCGTTGTCGCCCCCGCCGCCGGCGATGGGCAGGCCGGCCCAGAGGCCGATCTCCTCCGCGGCTGGGGCGGAGACGGCGGCCGAGGCGATGGGGGACTCGTAGACCGGGGGCAGCATCTCCAGCGTCAACCCGATCCCCTCCACCATCACCTGCGACCAGGCGCGGCGGCCGACGTTCAGCAGCGACGTCCCCGCCGCGTCCGATACCTCGGTGGCGAACTCGCCGGAGAGCCGATAACGAACGTAATCCTTTGGCAGTAGCACCATGCGCAGTCGCGCGTAGAGCTCGGGCTCGTTGTCCCGCAGCCATACGATCTTGGGGGCCTGGAAGCCGGTCAGCACCGGGTTCAGCGTCTCCGCCACCACGGTGTCGAACCCGATGGTCTCGTGAATCCACTCGCACTGCGGGCCGGTGCGCTGATCGCACCACAGCAGGGCCTCGCGCAACACGTGGCCTTTCTTGTCCAGAAACACCGACCCATGCTGCTGCCCGGAAAGGCCCAGCCCGCGCACCTCCTCGGGCTTGACGCCGGACTCGCTTACGACCTGTCGGATGGCGCCGACGGTCGCCTGCCACCAGTCCTCCGGGTCCTGCTCGGCCCAGCCGGGCTGCGGGGTATGCAGCGGGTACTCGTGGGTGGCGCGCGCGATCACCTCTCCATTCGGCCGCACCAGCACCGCCTTCGTGCCGGTGGTGCCGACGTCAATCCCCAGCAGGTACTCGCCCATCCGCCTCTCCTCGTCCCTTCTCCTATCGCCTCGGAGTTTATTCTGAGCGAAGCGAAGGGCCTCTTCGCAGAAAGCTGCTCGGCCACACCAGCACCTGCAGGGCCAGCAGCAGCAGCACGCCGTCCCTCGGCAGCAGCACCCAAGTCAGCCGTTCGCTCCCCGTGAACGGGAGGAAGCAGCCGCAACTGATCTCCAGGCCGCGCACCAGCGCGAGGAAAGCCGCCCCTATGAACAGACCCAGCAGGCCGGCCACTACCAGGGCCGCGCTCTGGGGCGCGATCCCCAGGATCAACAGCGCGCCGGCGACGAACTCGACCCACGGCAAGGTGACGGCGGCGAAGTTCACGAGGTCGGGATGCAGGAGGCGATAGCCGTTGATGAGAGGTGCGATCTCGGCCGGGTTGGTCAGCTTGGAGACGGCGGTGTAGATGAAGAGGCCGCCCAGGAGCAGGCGGCAGGCCGCGCCCGTCGCGGGACGGCTCAGCCAGTGCGCGAGGCGCGGCCTCACGGCTTGTCGCCCTTGGTCACCGGATAGCCGGCTGTGGTCCACCCCTTCCAGCCGTCCACGAACACCAGGATCGTTCCCTGGTAGGCCTCCTTCAGTCGGTCGGACAACTCCACGGCCTCCCCGCAGTCCGCGCTCTCACAGTAGACAATCACCGAGGGCGCGCCCTCCAGCGTCTCGGCGAGGTCCAGGAAGCGCTTTTCGAACTCCGCCGCGGGGAGATCGTGGGCGCCGGGGATGTGCCCGGCGGCAAACCGCTCGGAACCCCGCGCGTCGAGAAACGGCGTGCCCTTCTTGTCGAACGCGGCCTTCGCCTGCACCAGTGTGAGGCTCGTCAGTCCCGGGGGCAGCGGCAATCGCCCGGCCTCCGCCTGCTGCACGATGGGGAGGCGATGCGGCGAGAAATGGTTGACGGCGATCCCCAGCGCGGCGCTGCCGAGGACGATGGCGAGCGCGCCCAGGATCACCCCGCCGAGGTCGCTGCGATGACGATTAGGGTTTGCTGGGAGGGCCACTGGGAGCCTCCTGTTGCCCCTCCGCCGCGGCGGGCGCGGCGGCTACCCGCCCATAGACCGTGACGACGATCTCCTTCTGATGGGCGAGGTCGGTGCGAAGGGTGACGTTGCCGCTGATGCGCTTCGCCACCGCGAGCGGGCCGATCGTTATCGTCATCCGATAGCTTCCCTCCGGCTCGGGCTTGCCCGCGGCGACCGGCATGGAGGCGACGATCGCCGGATCGCTGCTCTTCACCTCGAGGATCTTGAACGGCTTGGCCTCCACCGGTTTGATTACCACCGACCGTTCCACCGTCTGTCCGGCCTGAAGGACGCCGAAGTAGATTCCGGTGGGAACCACGTCCACCTCGACCTTCACCAGGCCGGTGATGGTGAGCGTGACGCGCGGCTCGGCCGGGTCGTTCGACGTGACGTAGATGTGTTTGGTGACGCGGTCGCGCATGCGGCCGGAGGCGAAGGTCACGGAGATCCTGCTCTTCTCCCCCGGCGCGATCTCGCCGGCCGGTGGCTTCCCCGCCGTGCAGCCGCAACTCGTGTTGACGTTCGTGATCTTCAGCGGGGACTTGCCCGTGTTCTGGAAGACGTACTCGTGGGTGACCTTCTCGTCCTGGAACATCGTCCCGAAGTCGTACTCGGATTGCTCGAACTTGATCCGCGGGGCGTTCTTGGGGATCGGCCCGGTCGGGGGCGGCTCGGGCGGGGGCTCGCGCGACGGCTGGGCCGAGGCCGGTTTCGGGGCGATCACGATAGGCCCCGGGGTAGGTTTCGCGGGAGCGGATGGCGGCTCGGAAGCCGCGGGCGCAGGCGGCGGGTACACCCGATCATGGGTTGCTTGCGGGGACGGGGCCGTCACCGCCGGTGCGACGCGTTCGGTGTGCGCGCCGTAGGCGGCCGGCCCGTACTTCAGCAAGTACCCGGTGATAAAGATGGACGCGCAGACTATGACGCCCCAGCTAACCTGTCTCCCACGCTTGCTCATATGACCGCGTCCTCTAGCTCAGTGCGAGGTCTCGCCCGCGAAGTGGTCGAATCCTGTTCCCAACGGGAGCTCCCGGCCCTCGTGATCCGTCAGCATAATAGCACGTTCCGCCAGAATCTCGCCGACCACCGTCGCGGCCGCTCCGCCAACGGCCGATACCGCGTCGGCGATCTGCGACACGGCCTCCGGCGGACAGGTGAACAGCAACTCGTAATCCTCGCCTCCCGCCGTGGCCAGTGACAAGGCCGCTGCTCCTACGCGCGTAGCCGTCTCCGCGCACGCTGCCGCGATGGGGATCCGCTCCGCCCAGAGCCGCGCGCCCACGCCGCTCTCCGCGCACAGCCGCGGCAAGTCCGCAGCAAGGCCGTCGCTCAGGTCCATCATCGCCGTTGCCCGTCGCGTTTCGGCGATGGCGCGCCCTTCCTTCACGCGCGGCTGGGGCGTGAGGTGCGCCGCCAGCGCCGCTTGCACCGCTGGAGCCTCCTCGCCCTGGAGCCCGTGTAACAGGGCCTGCAGCCCGGCCGCGGACGCGCCGAGCGCACCCGTGACCACAATGCTATCCCCCGGCCGCGCCCCGCTCCGCCGCAGGGCCAACTCCTCCTCCACCCAACCCAGCAGCGCGACATCCACCACAATCGGCCCGGTCGAGCCCACCAGATCGCCCCCGACCAGCGCCGCCCCGTACTGCGACGCTGCCGCGATCAGACCCTCCGCGATCCCCTCGGCTATCTCCTTCGCCGCCCCGCCCGGCATCGAGACCGACGCCACCGCGAAGCCCGGTTCGCCGCCCATGGCGGCGATGTCGCTCAGGTTCACGGCCATCGCCTTCCAACCGATCTGCCAGGGGGTAGCCCAATCGCTTCGGAAGTGTACTCCCTCCGCCAGCATGTCGCAAGTGAGCAGCGCGACGCGGTCGGGGGGTACGCGGAGGATCGCGGTATCGTCGCCGGGTCCGCGTATCACGCCCGGTGTGAAGGCCGCCTCGGCGAGGCGGCGGAAGCGCGAGACCATTCGGTTCTCGCCGAACTCGCGCAGCTTCCGGGTGGTCTCATCAGAGTTCATCTGCGGCTACGTCTTCGCCGTCTTCAGCAGCGCGAACACGCAATACGGCCCGCACATGGAGCACGTATTCTCGCTATCGCCCGTCACCTGGTG
>CAZUGW010000006.1:11062-12117 GCA_964620055.1 uncultured bacterium | reverse complement strand
CCCAGTCCAAGGCCGCCCGCGCCCGTGCCATGGCGTCGTCCGCGTGGCGCACGCGTGGGCCGAGTCGCACGATGTTCGCCGCGTGCGCGGCGATCCGGCTGGCGATTACGCCCTCGCGCACCTCCTCCACCGTTGGCAGCCCCAGGTGCTCGGCCGGGGTGAGGTAGCACAGGAAATCCGCCCCTGCCATCCCCGCCAAAGCCCCGCCAATCGCCCCCACGATGTGGTCGTAGCCGGGCGCGATATCGGTGACCAGCGGCCCCAGCACGTAGAACGGCGCGCCATGGCACAGCCGCTTCTCCAGCACTACGTTCGCCATCACCTGATCCAGCGGCAGGTGCCCCGGTCCCTCCACCATTGCCTGCACCCCCGCCGCGCGCGCCCGCAACACCAACTCTCCCAGCACCGCGGTCTCGGCGAGTTGCGCCCGGTCCGTCCCGTCGGCCAGGCACCCCGGCCGCAGACCGTCGCCCAGGCTGAGCGTCACATCGTGCTCGCGGCAGATGGCGAGGAGATCATCGAATCGCGCGTAGAGCGGATTCTCTTTGCCATGCTCTCGCATCCAGCAGATCGTGAACGCGCCGCCGCGGCTCACTACGCCGGTCAGCCGGCGGCCGTCCAGGGCCAGCTCCGCGGTCTCCTGCGTCACGCCGCAATGCACCGTGATGAAATCCACGCCGTCGGCCGCGTTGCGCGCAATCGCCTGGAAGAGATCGTCCTCCTCCATCGCGGCCACGCTGCCGCCCCGCGCCGTCGCCTCCACCGCGGCCTGGTAGATCGGCACCGTGCCAATCGGGACCGGGCATTCCGCGATCACCCGGGCGCGAATCTCGGTCAGGTCGCCGGCGGTGCTCAGGTCCATCAGCGCATCGGCCCCGGCGTCCAGGGCCGCGTGCATCCGCGCCAAGGCCCCCTCTAGGCTCGGATCGAGAGTGGAGGTGCCGATATTGGCATTGACCTTGATACTCAGGCCCGCGCCGATGGCGGCTGGGCGCAGGTTAGCGTGATTGCGGTTCGCGGGCAACACCACCGTGCCCGCGGCCAGGCCGTCGCGG
>CAZUGW010000006.1:5926-11002 GCA_964620055.1 uncultured bacterium | reverse complement strand
CAGCAACTCCGCCGTCGCGCGTTGCATCTCCTCCGCATCCGACACTGCCGAGATCACCGCTACGCCCTCCGCGCCCGCGCGGATCACCTCCGCCGCGTTGCCGGCGTTGATCCCGCCGATCCCGAGCACGGGAATGCTCACCGCGGCCCGGATCGCCACAAGAGGCGCGAGACCCATCGCTTCCCCCGCGTCGGCCTTCGACCCGGTCGGGAAGATCGGCCCGACCCCGAGATAATCCGCTCCCTCCGCCTCCGCCGCCCGCGCGCTCTCGACAGTGGTGGCCGAGGCCCCGATGATCGCCCCCGGCCCCAAGATTCGCCGCGCGACGGCCACCGGCAGGTCCGACTCCCCCACATGTACCCCGTCCGCGCCCGCGGCCAGGGCGACGTCCACGCGATCATTAACCACCAACATCGCCCCGAATTCGCGCGCCAACCGGAGCAGCTTGCCCGCGGTCTCCACCAGTTCCCGCGTCGTCATCTCCTTCTCGCGGAACTGCAGGAACCGCGCCCCGCCCTCCAGGGCCGCCCGCGCCACCTCGAGATGATCGCGCAAGGTGCGGCGCCGCGCGCGTGATCACGCACAACTCGTAGTGCGGCCGCGCCATCCGTTACCTCGCCGCCTGTTCCGCCCGTGCTTTCAGGTCGAGGTAGAGGCAATGCAACACCGCGAGGTGCGCGTCCTCGATCTGCTGCATGCTCTCCGCTGGCGCGACTAAGCAGAGGTCGCTGCAGTCCGGCATCTTCCCACCGTCTCGTCCCGTCAGCGCGATCACGGCCGCCCCTGCCTCCCGCGCCGCCGCCATCGCCCGCAGCACGTTCGGTGAGCGCCCGCTCCCACTCACGGCCAGCAGCACGTCGCCCGGCCGCACCAGGTTGCGCAGCGGCTCGCAGAACACGTGCTCATACCCCATGTCGTTCGCGTAGGCGGTAAGCTGCGAGAGGTTGTCCACGAGCGAGATCGCGCGATACCGCCGCGTCCCCGCGGGGAGGTCCACGCCTTTCGCCAGGTCGGTCACGAAATGCGAGGCCGCCACCGCACTCCCGCCGTTCCCGCAGGCGAAAATCTGCGCGTCCTCCTGATAGGCCTGCCACACCCGGTCGGCCATCGCGCGGACGGTCTCGCGCGGGAGGGAACGGATCACGCCTGCGACTTGGTCGAGGTAGTCGGTCATGCTGGTCGCACCTCCGCGGCCAGCGCGAGTTGCGCGTTTCCCAATCGCTTTGCCGCGGCTTCGCAGTACTGCTCGCTCACGTCATAGCCTACGCACCGACGACCGGCCCGCCGCGCTGCGACCGCCGTCGTCCCCGACCCAAGGAACGGGTCCAGCACCATCTCTCCCGGCCGCGTGTACAGCTCGATCAATCGCGCGGGAATGGCCTCGGGAAACGGCGCCGGGTGGCCCTTCACATCTGACACCGGCAGCGGCCACACGCTCCACGACACTTCCTTGATGAACTCCTCCGAGAGCCGATGCGAAGTGTCCACCTCCACCGCTCCCTCGCGGGAGAAAATCAGGATAAACTCATGCTGAATGTTGAGATTCAGGCAGCCCGGATACGGCTTGTCCTTCAGAAATTGAGTCGTCCCCCGCTGCCACAGCCCTTGCGTTCCTTTGGGCTTCACCCAGATGATCTCCTTGCGTAAGGTAAACCCCACTTCCGGCATGCGCCGGATCAGGTCCGCCGGGATGTGCTTTAGCTCCCCGTCCGAGATGCGGGTTCCGATGACCATCGCCAGCGCCCGCCCAGGGCGTAAGACACGCCTGCACTCCTCGAGCACCTTGGTCAGTTCCTGCCAGTATTCCTCATAGCTCTGACCCAGTCCCATCTGGCCCGCCGCGCGGTAATTCTTGATGTCCCAGTAGGGCGGGGAGGTGACGACGAGGTCAACGGTCTCGTCGTTGAGTTCCGGCATCGCCCGCGCGTCCGCGCAGTAGAGCGTCACCCACTCGTCCTGGTACCAAGGCTCCGCTGCCTCGCGGCCTGTCGGCAGTAGCTCTGTCGTCGTCTTGGGCATGGCGGCTCCCGTCTGAAGCTACCTATACTACGCCGCGCCCGCCTAACCTGCCGCGCGCCGTCTCCCCGGCCTCTATCCCTTCATCACCCCGATCGGCCGCAGTCGCACCACCAGCTTCGAGATTCCCGCGCCGTGACACACCTCCACCACGTCGTTCACGTCCTTGTAGGCCTCCGGGATCTCCTCCGCCAGCCCCTCCCGGCTCGCCGCGCGGGCGTACACGCCCGCCTCCGCCAGTTCCTTGGCGATGTCCCGCCCTCGCGCCGACTTCAGGGCTGCGTGGCGGCTCATCAGCCGTCCCGCGCCGTGGCAGGTCGAGCCCCAGGTCTCCTCATAGGCCCGTTGCGTGCCCACGAGGAGATACGAGGCCGTGCCCATGTCCCCCGGCACGATCACCGGCTGGCCGGTCTGCTGGTGCAAGGGCGACAAGTCCTTGTGCCCGGGCGGGAAGGCCCGCGTCGCACCCTTGCGGTGCACGCAGAGCAGCCGCGGTGTCCCGTTCACGACGTGCTCCTCGAGCTTGGCCACGTTGTGCGCGACGTCGTAGACGATCTCCAGGCCGAGCGTGCTCGCCGCCGCGTCGAACACCTTCTCGAACGCCTCCCGCGTCCAGTGGGTGATGGCCTGCCGATTCGCCCAGGCGTAGTTCGCCGCCGCCGCCATCGCCGCCAGGTACTTCCGCCCCTCCGGCGATTCCACCGGCGCGCAGGCCAACTGCCGGTCGGGAAGCTCTATCCCGTACTTCTGCACCGCGTGCTGCATCTCCACCAGGCTGTCGTCGCACACCTGGTAGCCCAGGCCGCGCGAGCCCGTGTGGATCATCACCGCGACCTGCCCCAGTTCGCCCACGCCCAGGGCGCGCGCGATCTCCGCGTCGAAAATCTCCTCGACGACTTGAACCTCCAGAAAGTGGTTGCCCGCGCCCAAGGTGCCGAGTTGCGGCCGACCCCGCTCGATGGCCCGCTCCGACAGCGCGTCGGGGTCCGCGCCCTCGATCCTCCCGCCACTCTCGATGTGCGACGGGTCGTCCGGCCGACCCATCCCCTCGCCGACGGCCCAGCGCGACCCGTTCTTCAGCGCCTGGCTGAGCGTGCGCGCGTCCACTCTGATCTTCCCTTTGCTCCCCACCCCCGAGGGCACGTCAATGAACATCTGGTTGACCAGGTCCTTGACCCGCGGCTCCACCTCTTTGCGAGTCAGGTTGGTCCGCAGCAGCCGCACGCCGCAGTTGATGTCATAGCCCACCCCGCCCGGCGAGACCACGCCCTCCTTCACATCCATCGCCGCCACCCCGCCGATGGGGAAGCCATAGCCATAGTGGATATCGGGCATGGCCATGGAGGGGCCGACGATCCCCGGCAGGTGCGCCACATTCGCCACCTGCTCCAGGGAGTTGTCGGAGGTCACGGCCTGCATCATGTCCTCGGAGGAATAGACGATCCCCTCCGTCCTCATGCCCGGCTTGTAGGTGCGCGGGATCCGCCAGCGGTACTCATCCAGGCGCTCCAGCTCGCCTGTCCATCGTCTCTCCATCTCTAGCCCTCCTGGCCGTGTCTCCACGACCTATCCATATGGTAGGGGCCCGCGGATCAAAAGGCAAGCCGCACAAGAGATGGCCGTTGCCGTCTGTACGACGACTAGTACCAACCGCCCGCGCTGAACAGCCATCTTGCTGCCGACGTGCCAAGGCCCCACAAGAACCTGCGAAGATCGCGCGCCGGATGTCACAGAAAGTGTGCTAGGATGTTCTTGGGTCACATGAGGGAGTGTGATACCTGGCCTAAGAGACTGAAGGCCACAATTTTCTGCAGGAGGGACAGTACCGATGACACGGAGGAGCATAGTGCGGCGGATGTTTCGGAGGGCGATGGCGGGAAGTGTTCCTAGGCCGGCGACATAGCGAGCACAGCCTAGCCATTCCTCCACAACTCTTTTCGGTGGCGTGAAAGGAGATGTGAATGGGTGTTCCGAGAGAGGATCTCTTTCGAGATCCGACGTATGTGGGACTTTCTGAGCCAAGCGCTAATCAAGTCGTGTGGATGAGCATTGTGCACGTTGAAGTGGACTTGGCTGCCGCGGTGAAGAAGGCGCTGGACCGCGGAAGACTGTCTGGGTTGGCCATGTGCGTGTTCTACTTCCGTTACATTGAGGAGTGCGGGGAGCCGGAGATCGCAGCTCGACTGGGGCTATCTGTCGACCAAGTGAAGCGCTTGTACTGCAAGGCGGTGAAGTCCATACGCGAGACGGGCGTTCTGGACAGCTACCGCCGTCCCGTGTCTGGACGCAAGGCAGTCAAGCGGCGTCGGCGTTCGAGGTGACGTACCTGTAGTGGCATCACCATCTTCTAGTTGCCAGGGGGTTTTGATGGCGTAGAGCCTGCGGTCTCCGAGATGTGGGAGAAAACATGGGAAAGCGAGTGCGATCGCTGAAGGATAAGCTGGCTGCGGCCGACTTAGCGATCAAGAAAGCGTTGCAGGATCCTGCCGTGAAGGAGGAGGTGAAGACGCTGCTGGCCCCGCAGGTGAGCCTGATCGTCTCAGGTCGGTCCAGGCGACGGTCCAGGGGCGCGAGTGAGGCGACGGCTGACGAGGTGGCCAAACAGCTAGTTTCGCGATAGCATGTGGGCACAGATGTGACCGACTCGGCAGCGACCCCGGGCATGCTCGGGGTCGCTATGCTTTGGGTTTCCCTTGCCCGGCAACTAGGTTGTGCACTACAGATCACCCTCTAGATCGTCAATCCGCGCCGCATACCGTTTCGCCAACGCCTCCGCCGCGGCGGGGTCGGCGCTCTCGGCCCGCACGTGGAAGAGCGGAGCCGAGACGTCCGGCAAGACCAGCACCCAGCCGTCGTCGAAGTGGAGCTTCAGCCCGTCCAGGTGCTCGGTGCGCAGGCCCTGGCTGTCCTCGTGGAGCCGCCGCATCACGGTGCCCTTGTGCTCCCAGGGGCACTGCACCTGGAGGTCGGCGCGGGAGTACTGCGGCAGGCGGCGTCGCAGCTCGCTCAGCTTCTCCCCGGTGCTGGCCAGGAGTTGCAGCAGCTTGCCCACCGCCAGCA
>CAZUGW010000006.1:4976-5916 GCA_964620055.1 uncultured bacterium | reverse complement strand
GCTCCTGCTCTTGGACCCCGAGTGGTCCGCGACCCATCCCGCCGTGGAGGTCGCCAGCATCGCGTCGAATGCGGGGAGGAACTGCGGGAAGATGAATCCGCCCTGGCTGTCTCCCGCGAAGGCCAGTTCCGGGTCGTCCCCCGCCTGCTCCATCAGCGACCGTGCGTCCGCCCTGGTGCGCACGCACGTCGCCCCGAAGCGCGCACCCACCTCCTCCACCCCGGAGGTGGCGCTGAACGGGACGGCGATCCTCGTCCCCGGCCCGCTGTCCCGCAGCACCAACTCGGTGAAGGCGAGCAGCAGATCGTCGCCGGAGAGGGAGACGCCCTCCTCGTCAATCGCCGCGAAGCGGTCGCCGTGGCTGCCCATCAGCAGCCCCAGGTTGCCGTGCAGGACCAGCAGCACCTCGCCCAACTCCGCCATCCGCTGCTCCCGGCGCGCCCACGCGTCGTAGGACTTGACCGGGTCCACGAAGGCGTTCAGCGCGGTGGACTCGCACCCCAGCCGGCCCAGCACCAGTGGCATCAACAGGCAGAGCGGCCCGTACGAGTAGTCCACCACCAGCTTTGGCGCCCAGCGGCGGATGGTCTCTGCTTCCAAGAAGTCGAGGAAGCCCTCGGTGTAGTACTCGATGGTCCGGCCCAGGAACTCCAGGCTGCCCACCGCCTCCCGCGGCGCGCGCCGGAAGTCCTCCCGGAAGAAAATGCTCTCGATCTTGCGTTCCGCCGCCCGCGTCAGGTTGCGGCCGGCGCCGTCGAAGCATTCGATCAGCGTCTGCGTCGGGTCGGAGGGGGAGATGGAGACATGCAGTCCCCCCGAGCACCCGGAGATGTGGGCCATGTGGCGGGACACCGCGGCCGGCATGGTCCGCAGGTCCAGCACGTTCGCGCCCACCGACATCAGCCCCGAGATCAGCGCCCGCTTGATCATCCGCGACACG
>CAZUGW010000006.1:0-4966 GCA_964620055.1 uncultured bacterium | reverse complement strand
TGCGAGTCCCGGCTGGTAATCACCTGGGCCCCGGCCTCGAGATAGGCGCCGAAGGCCGCCCCCAACTTAGCCGCGAACTCCGGCGTGATCTCCACGTTCGCCAGCCCGCTCACCCCGCTCGCCCCGAATAGCATCCCCGGCCATTTCGGGCCCCAGATCAGGCTCATCGTCACCTTGGAGCCGCGCTCGGTGTACTTGTTGGGCCAGATGCGGATCTCCGGCATCACCGTCGTGCCCTCCTCCAGCAGGCACCGGTCGCCCACCACCGCCCCCTCCTGGATATCCACGTGGCTCTTTATCACCACGTTCCGGCACACCGTCGCGCCCCGCACCCGGCTGCTCGCGCCCAGGTAGCCCCCACTCCAGATCACCGAGTGGTTCACCTCCACGCCGGGTTCGACCACGCAGTTATCCCCGATGATGGAAAGCGGGCCGATATGCGCCCCCGGCCCGATGGTGCACCCGTGTCCGATCAGCACCGGGGCCTCCAGGCGCGCCGTGGGGTGAACGCGCGTGTCCTCGCCCACCCAGACCCCCTCCCTTATCTCCGTGCCGGGCATCTCGATCTTCACGCGCTTGTCGAGGCAGTCGTGGTTCGCCGCGCGGTACTGGTCCAGGCCTCCGATGTCCGTCCAATACCCCTCCGCGACATACCCGCACAGCACCTCCCCTTCGGCCAGCAGCACGGGGAATAGGTCCTTGCTGAAATCCACCGGCCGCGACGTGCTCACTCGCTCCAGGACGTGCGGCTCGAGGATGTAGATCCCGGTGTTCACGGTGTCCGAGAACACCTCGCCCGGGCTCGGCTTCTCCAGGAAGCGCTGCACCCGGCCCTCGCCATCGGTGATCACTACTCCATACTCCAGCGGATTGGCGACGCGCGTCAGGACCAGGGTGGCGGCCGCCCCGTGGGCGCGGTGGAACTCGAACGCGGGCAAGAGCTCGAAATCCGTGAGCGCATCTCCGCTGATGATTAGGAACGTGTCCCGCAACCGATCCAGCAGCCTCCGCACGCTCCCCGCGGTCCCCAGGGGCACGTCCTCGACGGAGTAGTCCAGGCTGATTCCGAACTCGGACCCGTCGCGGAAGTAGCTCTCCACCTCATCCGCGAGATAGTGCAGGGTGGCGAAGGCCTCGGTCCCGCCCTGCCGGCGGAGCAGGTTCAGGATGTGGTGCATGATGGGCCGGTTGACCACCGGCGCCATGGGCTTCGGCAGATCGGTCGTCAGCGGCCGCAACCGCGCCCCCTCACCCCCAGCCATAATCACTGCCTGCACCATCCCACCCTCCTCCGTATGCTCTAGCTTCGGCTAGTCTCCCGCTGTCCCGACAGATACCGCGGGTGCAGGGCCGGCCCTTCCTCCGCCGCGGGCGCGCGCTTCACTACCGCTCCCTGCTTCTCCGCTAGTATTTCCTCGTATACCGCTATCGTCTGCCGCGCGATCCGGTCCCAGCCGTAGCGCGTCTCCACCTCTCGCCGGCCGGCCGCGCGCAGCTTCGCAGCCAGTTTCGGGTTCCCGAGCACCTGCTTGATCCCCCAGGCCACCGAGCCCGGATTGCCCGCCCAGGTGTGCACCCCCGTCTCCAGGTGCCGCACCACCTCGCGGAACCCACCGATATCCGAGGTTACCACCGGCGCGCCGGCCGCCATCGCCTCCAGGGCCACGATCCCGAACGGCTCGTAGAGGCTGGGGAAGACCGCGGCGTCGGACACTGCGTACAGCTTCGGAAGGTCCTCCTCCGGGAGGAAGCCGGTGAACACCACGCGGTCGCGCACGCCCCGCGCCGCCGCCCGCCCTGCGAAACGGGAGTAGTCTCCGCCGCCGGCAATCACGAACTTGGTGGTGGGATGTTGGGCTAGCACCTCCGGCATCGCCTCCACCAAAGTGTCCACACCCTTTTCCACCACCAAGCGACCCACGAACATTACAATCCGCTCGCCTGGCTCGGCCCAGCGCCGGCGGAACGCGGCCAGGTCGCGCGGTGAACTGCGGTGCTGCATCCGTTTCGGGTCAATCCCGTTGGGAATCACTCGCACCTTGTCCGGCGGCGTGCGCAGCGATCGCATCACCTCGCCCCGCATCGCCTGCGTGCAGCTGATCACTCGCCATGCATCATAGGTGAGCAGCCACTCGACGGAGTGAATGTAGTGCTGCAAGGGGTCGAACAGCCCGCCGTTGCGCCCCTCCTCGGTGGCGTGAATGGTGGCGATCAGCGGCAACTTTCTCCCGTGTTTCAGCGCGCGCGCGGCAAAGGCGACCAGCCAGTCGTGGGCGTGGATCAGATCGTACTCGACCTCGCCTTCCTCCAGCAACCGCTCCAGCAGCGCGAAGTTGAGCTGGTGGATCTCCGTCGCGAAATCCAGTGGCTGGATCGGCTGCGCCCCGGCCCGGAGCACCCGCACTCTGCCGTCGCCCGCGGGCAGCAGCTCTGTCGGCGGCGCGCCGGGATGATAGGCGGTGAGCACGTCCACCTCCACCCCCGCCGCGGCCAGCGCCCGCGAGAGCTCGTCCACGTGCCGCGCGATTCCACCGACGATCCGCGGGGGGAATTCCCAGGAGAGCATCAAGACTCGTTTCGGCGACCCCACTCCGACTTTACTCATACCTGCTTTCCTGTATGCAGACACGAGGCGCACCACCGCTTCCCCGTGCGCTGCCACTGCCCGCAGCGCCCGCAGCGGCGCCAGCCGCTTCCTTTTCGCCACTCCGCGATGCGGGTCAGCGACGAGAACGCCCGCTCCGCCTTGGCCCGTAACTGCGGGTCCTGGATGCGCGCGCTCGCCCGGGCGATCTCCCGCGTCTGTTTTTCCGATAGCGTCAAGTCCGCCGGTCGCGTCTCGTCTTCGCGACTCTCGACCTTCTTGGAGCGGAAGCCGGAGCGGAAGTGGATCTCCGCAATCACTCCCTGCCCCACCGCCGCCTCCAGCTTGACGAGCAGCTCCCCGCGCCGCATGTGCAACTCCTGCGCCCAGGCCGGCGTGTCGGTGGCCACGATCAGGATCCCGTCCCGCACCGCCTCCGCGCGCGTGTGCGCGCCCACCACCCGCCCTGCCACCCGCGCCCACGCGCCGAGGGCCAACTGCTCCTTCAGCTTCGCGCCCAGGTCCAGGTTGCCCATCACGCCCTCGAGCACGCGGCCCAAGGGCGCGGACCCTCCGGTCTGCCGTCGCCTAGACGATCCGCCCATCGTGCACCTCGAACACCGCGCTGCGCGCCCTCTCCTCCGCCGGGACATCGGCCGGATCGCAGCAGGTGATGATCGCCTGCTCGGCCGTCTCGCAGGCCGCGAACACCCCCGCGCGATATCGCTCATCCAGCTCGGATAGCACGTCGTCCAGCAGCAGCACCGGCCGCTCTCCCGTGAGCCGTTCCGCCACCGCCGCCAGCCCCAGCCGCACCGCCAGCGCCGCCGCCCTTTGCTGCCCTTGGGAGCCATATGCTCGGACCGGCCGGGTATCGAGCAGCACCTCGAAATCATCCCGGTGCGGGCCGATGGTCGTCATCCCGGCCCCGAGGTCGGTCCCGCGGTGCTCGCGCAGAGCTTCCTCCAGCGCATGGGCGAGTTGTTCGACATACTCGTCCGCCGTCTTTCCGTTCTGTTCTGGTTCTTGTACGCAAGACTGACCAAAAGAGGAACGGTATTCTACGGCGAACTCTTGGGCGCCGCCGGTTAGCCGCGCATGGGCGTGCGCAGACGCGACATTCAGTTCGGCTATGAAGTCCGCCCGCTCCACCACCACCCGTGCCCCATAGCGTGCGGCCGCGCGGTCCCACGGGGCCAGCGCGTCGGTCGTACCCCTTCCCGCGCGCAGGTCCTTTAGCAGCCGATTCCGCTGCTCCAGCGTCCTCCGATAGCGGAGCAAGTGGGAGTAGTAGGAGTGGCTGAGATTGCTCAGCTCCGTGTCGAGCAGGCGTCTTCGCCCGCTCCGCTCGCCCTTGAGCGTCACGATATCGTCGGCCGAGAAGTAGATCACGGGCGCCAGTCCGATCAGGTCCGCCCGGCGCCGCACGATCCCGTTCACTTTGATCTGCCGCTGTCCCGTCACCGCCAGGCCGAGCTCGAGCTTGAGTTGCGCCTCGTCAGTTGCGTAGTGGCTGCTCACGAAGGCATGCGAGTGCCCGAGTCGCACCAACTCGGCCGCGTCGCGCGCGCGTGGAGACTCCCCCGTACTGCTCAGGTGCACCGCCTCGAGCAGGTTCGTCTTCCCGGCCCCGTTCGGGCCGTGGAAGACCACGATGCCCGGCCCCAACTCGAGCCGCAGCGTCTCATAGTTGCGAAAATCGCGAAGAGACAACTGGTGTAGATACATAGTCCAAACTCAAAAGGCAAGGAGGGGACTCACCGTTTGGCGGAGTCTCCCTCCTCATCACTTCCTGGCTCGATGCAGACGACTGACTAGAGCTGCATGGGCATCACTACGTAGAGATAGTCCGGGTCATCCGCGCCCTTGAGCATCGCCGGGCTCAAAGCCCCGGTCATCTCCCAGACCACGTTGTCGGATTCCATTACCGCTAAGACATCGGTGAGGTACTCGGCATTGAACCCGATCTCGACCTCTCCCCCCTCGAGGTTGGCCGCGAGCTCTTCATGGGCCTTACCGAGATCCGCGCTCTCCGCGGTGATAGTCAGCGTGCCGTCGCCCGTGCGAAAGATCAATTTGCTGGCCTCCGCCCGCGCCACGATTGCCGCGCGCTTGATCGAGTTCAACAGATCTTGCCGGCTCACGACGACGCGCCACTTCATCTCGGATTGCAACAGGCGATGGTAGTTCGGGAACTGCCCCTCGATCAGCCGGGAGATCAGGGTGTACGGTCCTACCGCGAACATGATCTGCTGGTCGTTTGCCCGCACTGTTACCGGAGTTTCCTTGGCCGTGGGGTCGAGCATTCGATTCAGCTCCTGCAAGGCCCGCGCCGGGATGATGGCCTCCCAGGTCCCGTCCCCGCTTACTTTACTCATGTCC
>CAZUGW010000005.1:16021-23119 GCA_964620055.1 uncultured bacterium | reverse complement strand
CCTCCCACCGCTCATCACCCGGCCGGGAACGCGGTGTGCAGTCCAATGCGATGAGACTTGCCCCGGCCTCCGCGATCCGCTGCGCGTCCTCGAACCGCGGCGTGATGTACACCTCGTACCCCTCGACGTACACCTTGTCTATCCCGAGGATCGGCAGCGAGCACATCGCGCGAATGGACGGAATGTCCGGCAGCTTCGCCCGAATCCCCACCGCGCCACCCAACTCCGCCGCCTTCGCGAAGTAGGCCATCATCCCCGGGACATGGAACGGACTCCCCTCCTCCGCCTGGCAGGAGACGATGAGTCCATGCCTGATGCGCTCGAGCACTTCCACCGCCGCACCCTTCCTCTCCCGGCCGTTCCCTAGCCCCTAACCCCTGGCCCCTCTCAAAACTTCGCCCGCGCCTTCGGGAACAGCGCGGCCAACAGCTTGCTGTGCTTCTCGGGGAGCTTCAGGCTCTGCTTCAACCCGAGCTCGGCCGGGGTGTCGCGGCCGACGAGCAGGCGGAAGAACGTGAGTTGGTCGAGGTTCAGGACGAGATCGGGATCGGGGTGGTACTCCAGCGGCCGCACGAAGCCGGGCGTGAACTCCAGGCAGCCGTGCCGGCCGTTGCAGAAGATCTCGATCGTTCCCTCGTAAGGCGGGTCCAGCTTCTTCGCGCGCGCCTGCCACACCGGCGTGGTGCGCGCCAGCAGCGTGCGCAGGTTCAACAGCCGCCACAGCAGATACTGGTCCGGCTCCGGGAAGGCCACCCAGCCCGACTTCTGGTAGATCGGCACGCCGGAGTAGACCGTGCTGAGGTCATAGCCCTCGAGGTAGAGCATCTGGGCCGCGGTGTTGAGCAACGCGGTCATGAAGCCATGGCCACGGTAGCGCGGGTGGGTACAGACATCGCCGATCTCGGCCGACCGCACCAGACACTCGCCCACCGGGCGCATCCGCTCGAAGATGCGGATGTGGCTGGCGATCTCACCGTCCGCGACCAGCAGCAGCGACGGGGTCTTGTCGCCACTCCGTTTGAAGCTGTCGGAGAAGTACCCGCGGCTCGCCTGCATCACGGTATCGAGCAGGTCGAGCACCTCGTCGCGCTCGTCGTCGCGCATCCAGCGGATGATGTAGGACATGTTAGGGTCTCGGGTTTAGGGTTTAGGGTCTAGGGGCTATTTCTCGCCGATGTGGGCGGATGCCTCTAGGAGGTTCGCGGAAATGCGGGGGGTGAGGCGGACTCCTGCCAGGCGGAGGGCGAGCAGCACCGATCCGATCACGGGGGCATACCGCGGCTCGGCGAACACCGCTCGCGGCGCGTGGCGGCGGACTTCGCGGCGGAAGGCGCGGCGCACCTGCTCCGAACCGCGGAACACTCCTCCCACCATTCCCACCGTCACCGCGCCGCGGTGCATCCCCAGTTGCCGCGCCACTGTTCCCGCGGCCAGGCCGAGTTCGCGGCCGGCCGCGCGGAGAGTCCGACGCGCGACGCGATCTCCCTCCGCCGCGGCCGCGGAAACGACGGCGGCGAGCGCGGCCATCTGGGCGCGGGAGATGCGCTCGGAGTAGATCAGCGCGTGCAACCCCCACAGGTCCTCCACCCCGGCCGCGGCGGTGAGTTTCCCTACCAGCGCGGTCGCCTCCCCGCGGCCGTCGTAGGCGCGGGTGGCGGCGTTGATGGCCTGCCGCGCGATCCAGAACCCCGCCCCCTCGTCACCCAGCAGAAACCCCCACCCGCTTACCGTCGCACTCTTCCCGCGGGCGTTCTCCGCATACGTGATCGTCCCGGTGCCCGCGATCACCACGACGCCAGGTTTCCCCTCGGTGACGCAGGCGAGCGCGTTCACCTTGTCGTTCTCCATGCGGTAATGCTCGGCGCGCACGATGCGCGCAATCGCCCGGCGTGTGCGTTCGTCTCCCCCGGTCATCCCCAGGAACGCGGCGCGAAACACCGCCGGCCGCAGCCCCGCCTCCCGCGCCGCCGCCGAGACGCACGCCCTCACCGCGTTGCGCGCGCGGGTCACACCGCCCGGTTCCCAGACGTGATTGGCCGGCCCCGCGCGGCCGACGCCGAGCAGGCGGCCGCGCAGATCGCAGATCGCCGCCGTCGTCGCCGTCTGTCCGCCGTCTATGCCAAGCACGCAGTCGGGCATGGTAATACCGAGGTGATTCGGCGCGGGGAGAAGGCGTACCTCGTTTGCCCGCGCCTGGAGGCCGTGTTACAATGCGGCCGACTAACTCTCCGCCGGAGACGGGATCTTGGAGCGTTCCGACAGAGTCTTCGTAATCCTGCTCATCCTCGCGCTCGCGGCCGCGATCTACCTGGCCGTCGGCCGGAGGCAAATCGAGCGCAGCAACAAGATCGTCGAGATCATCGTGGACGCGGATGATGTGCGGCGGGTGGCCGCGGCGTCGGGGGTGAGTGTTCCCGGTCTGCTGAGGGAGCTTCGTGGGGCCGGAGTCACCGCGCTGGGCGTGCGGGAGATGAATCTGAAGGAGCTGGTGGCGGCGGGGAACGTCAACAACTTCCCTGGTGTCTGGACGCCGCTTCTGGATACGCCGAGCGGGCGAGAGGCAGATGCGATCGCGGCCGGGATTAGGGGGAAGTTTCCGCGCTCGGGCATACGTGCCGAAAGCACAAGAGTGCGCATCGGCGATCTCGCGTCCGATACTCTCATGGACGTTCCCCTGCTGCTCCGGCCGGAGGATGTGGAAGCGGCCCACACCACCGGCCTCCGCGTCGTCGCCCGCCTCGGCAACTTCCCCGGCGCGACGCCCGCGGCGATTGAGGCCACCGCAACCGCGGCCCAGAAGGCCGGGGCGCGGCTAGTGATCTTCCGCGATGACCAGGTGCTCGGGTATCAGGCCCTCGTGGGCGAGACCGCGAAGGCCTTCCAGCGCCACGGCCTGCAGTTCGGGTACGTCGAGATCGCGCAGCAGAAGGGCCAGGACGGACTGGCGAAGTTGCTCGCAAAACAATTGATCCGCGTCCATAGTATCACCGACGCGGATTTGGAAACCATCACCGCCAGCACCGCCATCGCCCGTTATGCGCGGGCGGTGCGGGAGCGCGGCATCCGGGCCTGTTACGTGCGCTTGCTCACGCGGCCGCAGGCCGATCCCAAGCGCGCAAACCTGGAGTACGTCTCCGCCATCGTGCAGGCTCTCCGCGACGAGGGCTTCCGGATCGGTCCGCCCACGCCGCTCTCCGCGCCGCCGGACTGGCCGTCGCGGCCCGCGCGGCTGCTGGTGCTCTTGGGCCTGCCGGCCGCGGCTGCGCTGCTGCTGCGCCGCCTCGCTCCAATCGGATCAGGATGGCAGTGGGCGGCCTTCGCCGTCGTCGCCGTGCCGCTCCTGGGCCTCGGGGCCTTGCACAGCACACGGCTCCCCGCCCTCGGCGGGCTGCTCGCGGCCAGCGTCTTCCCGGCGCTGGGACTCACCGTCGCGCTCCAGTCGGCGCGAGACTCGGCGATGCGGCCGGGGGCGGGGCAGATGGTGAGACGCGGCCTCGTCGGCCTGGGCCTCGCCTCTCTGCTCTCCTTCCTCGGCGGGATGCTGATCGTGGGGCTGTACGCAAAGGTCGAGTACCTGCAGGGCATCGGGCTGTTCACCGGCGTGAAGGTCTCCTACCTGCTGCCCCTCGCGGTGGTCCTGCTGGTCGTGATCGCTGACCTGCCGGGTAAGACGGAACCAATCTACGTCTGGAGGGAGCGGCTCGCCCGCGGGCTGGGCGGCTTCCTCCGCAGCCCCATCTCTTGGGGCCAGGCCGCGGCCGTCGTGTTCGCACTGGCCGCGGTGGCGCTGGTCTTGATGCGGAGCGGGAACGAGTCCGCGGTGGCTCCCACCGGGATCGAACTGAAAATGCGCAATCTGCTCGAATCCCTGCTCATCGCGCGACCGCGTACCAAGGAGTTCCTGATCGGCCACCCCGCGCTGATGCTGGCCTGCGCCCTCGCCTTTCGCGGCCGGCGCGGGTGGCTGCCCCTGGTGGCCCTGATCGCGGTGATCGGGCAGGTGTCCCTGCTCAACACCTTCTGCCACTTCCACATCCCGCTCTATCTCGGTCTGCTGCGCACCCTTCACGGCGTTTGGATCGGCGCGCTGATCGGCGTCGCGGTGATCCTGATCTGGCGCGCGCTGTGTGATCGCGAACCCAGGGCGACGCCCTGATGAGCCGCGCGCTCATCTCCGGTTACTACGGCTTCGGCAACGCGGGAGACGAGGCGATTCTCGCCGGGCTGATCGAGGGATTTCGCGCGCTCGCCCCGGAGCTCGCGCTCACCGTGCTCTCCGGTAACCCTGCCACCACCGAGGCCGAGCACGGCGTGCGCGCCGTGCCGCGCGATTTCCAGAGCGCGGACACGGCCCTGCGCGAGGCTGATCTCTTCATCAGCGGCGGCGGAGGGCTGATTCAGGACGCCACCAGTTGGCGCTCGCCGCTCTACTATCTCAAGCTGCTCGCCATGGCGCGTCGGCGCGGCCTCCCGGTCGCGTGCATCGGTCACAGCGTCGGCCCGTTGCGCCGTTGGTGGGTGCGCGCGCTGACGCGGCGCGCGCTGGAGCACGTGGGCGTGCTCGCGGTGCGCGATCACCGCTCCCTGGAGATTCTGCGCGCCCTTGGCCTGCGGCGGGAGGTCGAGGTCACCGCGGACCTCGCGTTCCTGCTACCGCGACCGGGGGATCGAGGAGTCGAAGCAACGGCCGGCGGGAAAGCGGCACGTGCTAGCCAGTCCCCATCGGCGGCGATTGCGGTGCGGAGGATGCCGGGAGAGGATCGCGGACGGGGGAGGGAGATCGCGGTGGCAGCCGTGGCGGCGTGTCGGGCGGCGTCGCTGCGCCCGGTGCTGGTTCCGATGCAGCACCCGGAGGATCTCGAACTCGCGGAAGAGGCGGCGCGGGCGACGCTCGTGGGCGAGGTGGTGCGAGAGCGGTTGACGGCGCGGGAGATGTTGGCGCTGCTCGCGGGATTCGACCTGGTGGTGGGGATGAGATTGCACGCGCTGATCTTCGCCGCCATTGCCGGGGTTCCGATGGTCGGCATATCATACGATCCGAAAGTGGACGGGCTGATGGGCGAACTGGATCTCTCCCCCGCGACCTCCGCCGCCGAGTTCCGCTCGGAGGCGCTGGAGGAGGCGGTGCGGGTGGCCTGGGAAGCGCGCGAGGACCTGTCCCGCCGCCTCACCGCTCAGGCCGCGCGCCTCCGCGCCGCGGCCCTGCGGAACGTCACCCTCGCCCTGCAACTCTTGCCAGGCAAAGCGTGATGCGCGCGGCTATCTCGATCCTAATCGGCTTGATGATGCTCCTCCCGCGGGTAGGGCGCACCGAGGAGCCGACGACGCGGGAGGTCCTGCGCCTCCGCGTCGTGAACGACAACGGCGGGCCGATCGCGGTCAGCAAGGACGGGGGCGCGACGTGGACCGCCCTCGGCTGCGTCGTGCAATACACCGCCCAGGTCAACCGCCAGGGCTACACGGCGAGCAAGTGGGTGGCCGCCGGCCACGTGGCGGCGACTTCGGTGAACGCGATTCACCTCAGCGCGGGCCACGCGGAGGACGACCGCGGCGTCGTCTTCTCGCTTCTGCCCAAGGAGTTTCTGACCGCGCCCAAGAACTACAGCTCCTTCCTCAGCCCCGACTCCTCCATCTATACCGACCTTCCCGCGGGCACGGCCATTTTCGGCGGGGGCGAGGCCCCCTTCGTCGGCAACGAGGTGCTATTGGAGCGAAGTGAGGGTTTGACTCCGCTGCCAGCGGACTACGTGCCGGCGAAGGGTGACGTGCTCGTCATCGTCGTCACCAAGCCGGTCCGCTATCCCAGCGACGCCATCTTCGAGAACTGCGCCGGCGGGACGGTCACCCTCGGCTATGCCGACGGGTCGCGGGAGCAGATCGGCACGGTGGTAAGGCCGGCGCAAGGCGTAGGGCGATTTCTCGGGGGGCTGTACGCTGACATCGGCCGGATTCGCGCCAACCACGCGGGGGTGATAGACGTCTCCACCTCGCCCCTGGGAAGGCTCGGGGGGTTTCAGATCATCCCGCTTGGGCACGCGCACAGCCCGGAGATGGAGAACGCCTGGAAGCTAACACAGTGGATGATCGTTAGTCCATTAGAGGAGTGTCCCGATCCGCTCCGCCAGTGGGGCGCGATCACGCCGCTATTCTACGGCCACCTTCGCCCGGACTACCGGCCGGACGATCTGCTCGCCGCGGACTGGGAGAATCGGCTGCTGGCTAGGTTCCTGGTGGACGTGGACATGGGGGAGGGTTGGCGGCCCATGCCGGCCCTCAGCCTCTCCCGTGACCCGGCGACGCCGCTGCCGGACTGGGCCGGGGCGGCGCTGGCCAAAGTGAGGCGAATTCGCCTCCTCTTTCCGCTCGCGGACCGGTAGACGCGAGCAGGGTCCGCCGCTTGGCGGACCCTGCTCTTTGCCCTGCTTGATCCGATATTCCTCCGCGCGAAGCTAACAGAGCCCGGCGGGAAGCGCTCGTGAGGGCTACGAGCGTGATCCCGCCGGGCAAATAGAAGAAGGGCCCCTCCCCAGGAGAGGCCCTTCTCTAAACCTCTTTGCCGCTGCCGGCGAAATCCGCGACTCGCGCTGCCACCTTCTCACTTCTTCTTCTTCTTTCCACATTCGCGGCGAGATCTGAGACCGGCCTCTCACCCCTCCCCACGCGATTTGCGTTCCCCGCCTCCAGGAGTTCTGTGGAATAAGCTACTGACGATTTCAGCCGTACGCGGGAGGGATACGTGAAAGGATTGCGCGTCCTGGTGGCCGACGACGAAGATGCCGTGCGCGTCACCTTAGTGGAGTTGTGCAAGTCGCTCGGGCTCGAGGTCGTGGCGGAGGCCCGGGACGGCAAGGAGGCGCTGGAACTATCCGGCACCGTCGCCCCCGAACTGGTGCTGCTGGACATCCAGATGCCCGGCCTGACCGGCCTCGAGGTGGCGAGGGCCGTGGCCGAGCAGCACGACGTTCCCGTGCTCATCGTCACCGCCTTCGCCGACGAGGACCTGATGCGCGAGGCGGCCCGATCCGGCGCCTTCAGCTATCTCCTCAAGCCGGTGAGCCGCGAGCGGCTCGCCGCCGCCACCTCCACCGCGGTGGCGCG